>NZ_JBEXKG010000003.1:0-156452 GCF_040609555.1 Streptomyces sp. NPDC004658 | reverse complement strand
CGGGGACTGGGCGAGCACGGCCGACAGGAGCACCAGGGTCAGCGCCAGCGGGGAGCTGAGCCGCCGGCGGGCTGCCCGGCCGCGCCCGACCGGCCGACGGTGCCCACGGCGGCGCTGACCACGCGGTCGAACAGGGCGGCCGACGCGGACCGGGAACGGCCGACCACCGGGGGCCGCACGGTGCGCTCGCTCGGCGGCACGACGAGGGTGACCTGCTCGCCGTAGACCCCGCGCAGCTCGGCGGCCAGCCGGTGCGCGAGCCCGTCGTCACCGCACACCACCATGTGCGCCGGCGGGGACCCCGGCCCCCCTTGATACGGAACGCTCGCCACGAGGGAAAAGAGTGCCCCAAGGAGTCGAGTGGTTCCAGCAACGGTCTGAACGCCCGCGCCGGAACCCGCGTAGGGAAGGGGAGGGACAGCAGCAGCCGGAGGGAACCGCCCGTGGCCATCACCGAAGACGCCCCGCCGGGCACGGACACGGGCGGTGCCGAGCCCGCGGGCGGCCGGCGGCTCAGCTCCCCGCTGGCGCTGACCCTGGTGCTCCTGTCGGCCGTGCTCGCCCAGTCCCCGATCCGTGGCGCCCTCGGCACCCCGCTGATGCAGAGCTGGACGACGGTGTTCGTGGCGGTGACCGTCCAGGCGCTGCCCTTCCTGGTGCTCGGTGTGCTGCTGTCGGCGGCGATCGCGGTGTTCGTCCCGGCGTCCTTCTTCGCCCGCGCCCTGCCGCGCCGGCCCGCCCTGGCCGTCCCGGTGGCGGGGGTCGCGGGCGCGGTGCTGCCCGGCTGCGAGTGCGCGTCGGTGCCGGTGGCGGGCGCCCTGGTCCGCCGGGGCGTGACCCCGGCCGCCGCCCTGGCCTTCCTGCTCTCCGCGCCCGCGATCAACCCGGTGGTGCTGACCGCCACCGCCGTCGCCTTCCCCGGGCATCCGGAGATGGTCCTGGCCCGGTTCCTGGCGAGCCTGCTGGTGGCCTGCGTGATGGGCTGGCTGTGGCAGCGGCTGGGCCGGACCGGCTGGCTGCGCCCGCCGGCCCACGACGCGCACGAGGGCGCGACCAAGGGAGAGGCGTTCTGGGGGGCGGTCCGGCACGACGTCATGCACGCGGGCGGATTCCTGGTGCTCGGCGCGACGGCCGCGGCCACGCTGAAGGCGGCGGTCCCGGCGGACTGGCTGCGCACGGCCGCCGGCACCCCACTGGTCTCGGTGCTCGCCCTCGCCGTGCTCGCCGTCCTGCTGTCGATCTGCTCGGAGGCGGACGCGTTCGTCGCCGCCTCCCTCACCCAGTTCTCCCCGACGGCCAAGCTGGTGTTCCTCGTGGTGGGCCCGATGATCGACCTCAAGCTGTTCGCGATGCAGGCCGGCACCTTCGGCCGTGCCTTCGCGCTCCGGTTCGCGCCCGCCACCTTCGCGCTGGCCGTCGCGGGCGCCGTGGTGACCGGGGCGGTGCTGCTGTGAACCGCCAGGCCCAGGCGGCCGTCCTCTTCCTGCTCGGCGGCGCCCTGCTGCACGCGGGCGCCACCGACCTGTATCTGCGGTACGTCAAGGCGGGCCTGCGCCCGCTGCTGCTGGCCTCGGGCGCGGTGCTGATCGCGGCGGCCCTGGCGACGGCCTGGTACGAGCGCCGGCGCGCCCGGGAGCGGCACCCGCACCCCGAGCCGCGTGTCGCCTGGCTGCTCCTGCTGCCGCTGCTCGCCCTGATCCTGATCGCCCCGCCGGCCCTCGGCTCCTACAGCGCCCTGCGCTCCGGCACGGCCCTGCAGAAGCCGTACGCCTACGGCCCCTTGCCGGCCGGCGACCCGGTGCCGCTCTCCGTCGTCGACTACGCCTCCCGCGCGGCCTACGGCCACGGCCGCTCCCTGCACGGCCGTGCCGTCAAGGTCACCGGCTTCCTCGCCCTGGACCACGCGGGCCGGCCCTACCTGGTCCGCATGGCCCTCAACTGCTGTGCCGCGGACGCCCAGCCGGTGAAGATCGCGCTGACCGGCGCGCTGCCGCCGGTCCTGCGCCCGGACGCCTGGCTGGAGGTGACGGGCGCGTACACCCCCGGGCTCACCCGCGACCCGGTCAACGACGGCCCCATCCCCTACCTGAAGGTCACCTCCACCCGCCCGGTGCCGGCACCGCGCGACCCGTACGACGAGACCTGGAACACCTGACCGGCACCGGCTACCGGCCGGCCGCCGCGCTGTCGAAGTCGAAGCGGGCGAGGTCCCTGAGCCACACCTCCGCGTTGCCGTCGGACGGGGCGCGCCAGTCGCCGCGCGGGGAGAGGGAGCCGCCCGCCGACACCTTCGGCCCGTTCGGCATGGCCGAGCGCTTGAACTGCGAGAACGCGAAGAAGCGGCGGCAGAACACCTCCAGCCAGTGCCGGATCTGCGGCAGGTCGTACGCCACCCGCTTGGCCTCCGGGAAGTTCGGCGGCCAGGCGCCGGACTTCGGGTCGTGCCAGGCGTGCCAGGCCAGAAAGGCGATCTTCGAGGGGCGGAAGCCGTGGCGCAGCACCTGGAAGAGGGTGAAGTCGTGCAGCGCGTACGGGCCGATCTTCGACTCGGTGGACTGCATCTCCTCGCCCGGCACCAGCTCCGGACTGATCTCGGTGTCCAGGATCGCGGCCAGGATGTCGCCGGTCTCCTCGTCGAACTGGCCGCTGTTGATCACCCAGCGGATCAGGTGCTGGATGAAGGTCTTCGGCACCCCGGAGTTGACGTTGTAGTGGCTCATCTGGTCGCCGACGCCGTACGTGGACCAGCCGAGCGCCAGCTCGGACAGGTCGCCGGTGCCGAGGACGATGCCGCCGCGCTGGTTGGCGAGCCGGAACAGGTAGTCGGTGCGCAGGCCGGCCTGCACGTTCTCGAAGGTGACGTCGTACACCGGCTCCCCGGACGCGAAGGGGTGGCCGATCTCCTTCAGCATCAGCCGCGCGGTCGGCGTGATGTCCAGCTCGGCGGCGGTGACGCCGAGCGCCCGCATCAGCTTGTGGGCGTTGTCCTTGGTGTGGTCGCTGGTGGCGAAGCCGGGCAGGGTGAAGGCCAGGATGTCGCTGCGCGGGCGGTCCGCGCGGTCCATCGCCCGGGCGGCGACGATCAGCGCGTGCGTGGAGTCCAGACCGCCGGACACGCCGATGACGACCTTCGGTCCGCCGATCGCCGCGAGCCGCTGCTGGAGCCCGGCGACCTGGATGTTGTAGGCCTCGTAGCAGTCCAGGGCGAGCCGCTCGGGGTCGGCGGGCACGAACGGGAAACGCTCCACCCGCCGGCGCAGCCCGAGGTCGGTCAGCGGCGGGTGCAGCTCGAAGGAGACGGTCCGGAAGTCCCCGGTGCGGGCGGCGTGGGCCCGGCGGTTGTCGTCGAAGGTGCCCATCCGGTGCCGCTCCTGCCGCAGCAGGTCGAGGTCCACGTCGGCGACCGCGTACTGGTCGCCGAGCGGGAAGCGGTCGGTCTCGGCGAGCAGCACCCCGTTCTCGTAGATCATGGTCTGCCCGTCCCAGGACAGGTCGGTGGTCGACTCGCCCAGGCCGGCCGCCGCGTAGACGTACGCGGCGAGGCAGCGGGAGGACGCCGAGCGGCACAGCAGCTTGCGGTCCTCGGCCCGGCCGACCGTGATCGGGCTGCCCGAGAGGTTGACCAGCACCGTCGCCCCGGCGAGGGCGGCCTCCGCGCTCGGCGGAACCGGCACCCACATGTCCTCGCAGATCTCGGTGTGCAGCACCAGGCCCGGCACGTCCTCCGCGGCGAACAGCAGGTCCACCCCGAACGGCACCTCGGTGCCCGCGACCCGGATGGTCCCGCCCCGCTCGTCGTGCCCGTCGGCGATCTGCCGGCGCTCGTAGAACTCGCGGTAGGTCGGCGGGTACGACTTCGGCACGACACCGAGGATCCGGCCGCGGTGCACGGTCACCGCGCAGTTGTAGATCCGGTGGCGGTGGCGCAGCGGGGCGCCGACGACCAGCACCGGCAGCAGCTCCGCCGACCCGGCCACGATGGTCCGCAGCGCCGTGTCGACCTGGTCGAGCAGCGCGTCCTGGAGCAGCAGGTCCTCGATGGAGTAGCCGGTCAGGCCCAGCTCGGGGAAGACGGCGACGGCGACGCCCTCGTCCGCGCACCGGCGTGCCTGGCGCAGGACCGCTTCGGCGTTGGCCTGCGGGTCGGCGATGACGGTGTGGCCGGTGCACGCGGCGATGCGCGCGAAGCCGTGGCTGTAGAGCGACCAGAAGTTCAACGGGGCTTCCTTCATGTCTGGAAGCCTAGATCCCGGCCGCGCCGGGGTGTCCGGGCACACCGGCCGGCCCGGGGCGGCCCGGGTGCGGGGGGTGTGGGGCGGGGGCGTAAGAGCCGCGTCAAGGCCGTGCGGGCGGCCGTAAGAGGGCCGTCAACGGGTGGCCCGTTCCGGCCGGACCGGCGCTTTCCTCGAAGCGTCCGATTCCGCCGAACCCCCTTTCAGGAGTCCGCGATGGCCGATCCGGCCTTCGTCCTCACCGTGCTCGCGGCTTTCGCGCTCGTGGCCCTCGTCGCCAGGGGGGTGACGAAGCTGTGACCGCCGAGACCGTCGTCGGCCTGGTCGTGGCCGTCGCCCTGCTGGGCTATCTCGTCCTCGCCCTCGTCTTCCCGGAGAGGTTCTGAGCGCCCCATGGGTCCCGTACCGGCCGGCGTGCTCCAGCTGCTCGCCCTCATCGGCGCGCTCGCGCTCGCCTACGTCCCCCTCGGCACCTACATGGCCCGGGTCTACTCCTCGCCGCGGCACCTGCGCGTGGAGAAGTGGATCTACAAGGGCATCGGTGCCGATCCCGGCGCCGAGATGACCTGGCCCGCGTACCTGCGCGCGGTCCTCGCCTTCTCGGCCGCCGGCGTCCTCTTCCTCTACCTGCTCCAGCGGCTCCAGGGCGTGCTGCCCGGCTCGCTCGGCTTCTCCTCCGTCGGCCCGGCGCAGTCGTTCAACACGGCCGTGTCGTTCGTGACCAACACCAACTGGCAGTCGTACTACGGCGAGCAGACGATGGGGCACGTCGTGCAGACCGCCGGGCTGGCCGTGCAGAACTTCGTGTCGGCGGCCGTGGGCATGGCCGTCGCCGTGGCCCTGGTGCGCGGCTTCGCCCGCTCCCGCACCGGGGAGCTGGGCAACTTCTGGTCCGACCTGGTGCGCGGCACCCTGCGGATCCTGGTGCCGCTCGCGGCGGTCGCCGCCGTGGTGCTGGTCGCCTGCGGTGCCGTCCAGAACTTCTCCGGCATCCACGAGGTCGGCCAGTTCATGGGCGGCTCGCAGCAGTGGAACGGCGGCGCCGTCGCCTCGCAGGAGGCCATCAAGGAGCTGGGCACCAACGGCGGCGGCTACTTCAACGCCAACAGCGCCCACCCCTTCGAGAACCCCACCCCGTTCACCAACCTCTTCGAGATCTTCCTGATCCTCGTCATCCCGTTCTCCCTGACCCGCACCTTCGGCGTGCTGGTCGGCTCGGTGCGGCAGGGCTACGCGATCCTCGGCACGATGGCCGCCATCTGGCTCGGCTTCACCGCCCTGATGATGGGGACCGAGTTCGCCCACCACGGCCCGGCGCTCCAGGCCGCGGGCGGGGCGCTGGAGGGCAAGGAGGTCCGCTTCGGGGTCGGCGGCTCCTCGATCTTCGCGGTGGCCACGACCCTGACCTCGACCGGTGCCGTGGACTCCTTCCACTCCTCCTTCACCGGCCTCGGCGGCGGCATCACGATGCTGAGCATGATGCTGGGCGAGATCGCGCCCGGCGGCACCGGATCCGGCCTCTACGGCATCCTGATCATGGCGGTCATCGCGGTGTTCCTCGCCGGCCTGATGGTGGGCCGTACGCCCGAGTACCTGGGCAAGAAGATCGGCGCCCGGGAGATGAAGCTCGCCGCCTGCTACCTCCTCGTCACGCCGGCGCTGGTGCTCGTCCTCGCGGCGGCCTCCATGGCGCTGCCGACCCCGCCGCACTCGATGCTCAACCCGGGGGCGCACGGCTTCTCCGAGGTGCTGTACGCCTTCACCTCCGCCGCCAACAACAACGGCTCGGCCTTCGCCGGGCTGAACGCGAACACCGACTGGTTCAACACCACGACCGGCCTCGCCATGCTCTTCGGCCGCTTCCTGCCCATGGTCTTCGTCCTGGCGCTGGCCGGCTCGCTCGCCGGACAGCGGCCGGTGCCGGTCACCGCGGGCACCCTGCGCACCGAGAAACCGCTGTTCACCGGCCTGCTGGTGGGCGCGGTCCTGATCATCACCGGTCTCACGTACTTCCCGGCCCTGGCGCTGGGACCGCTCGCGGAAGGGCTCGCGTGATGACCACCCGCACAGAGAAGCCAGAGGACTCCATGTCCACAGCCACACCCACCAGGGCACCGCACCCCGACGCGCCCACCGCGCACAGGCCCGCGCAGGGCCGGGTCGGAGCGGGCCTGTTCACCCCCGATCAGCTGGTCAGGTCCCTGCCGGAGGCGTTCCGCAAGCTGGACCCGCGGGTGATGGTCAAGTCACCCGTGATGTTCGTGGTGTGGATCGGCTCGGTGCTGACCACCGCCTTCTCCTTCCAGGACCCGGGCGACTGGTTCGGCTGGACCATCAGCGCCTGGCTGTGGCTCACCGTGCTCTTCGCCAACCTGGCGGAGGCGGTCGCCGAGGGCCGGGGCAAGGCGCAGGCCGACACGCTGCGCAAGGCCAAGACCGGCACGGTGGCCAGGCGGCTGGTGGACGACCGTGAGGAGCGGGTGCCGGGCACCGCGCTGCGGATCGGCGACCTGGTGGTCTGCGAGGCCGGTGACGTGATCCCCGGTGACGGCGACGTCGTCGACGGTGTGGCGTCGGTGGACGAGTCGGCGATCACCGGCGAGTCCGCGCCGGTCATCCGCGAGTCCGGCGGCGACCGCAGCGCTGTCACGGGCGGTACGAAGGTGCTGTCCGACCGGATCGTCATCAGGATCACGACGAAGCCGGGGGAGACCTTCATCGACCGGATGATCAGCCTGGTGGAGGGCGCGGCCCGGCAGAAGACGCCGAACGAGATCGCGCTGAACATCCTGCTGGCCTCGCTGACGATCGTCTTCCTGCTGGCCTGCGCCACGCTGCCGCCGTTCGCCGTGTACGCGGGCACGCACCTCACCATGGTCGTGCTGGTCGCCCTGCTGGTCTGCCTGATCCCGACCACCATCGGCGCCCTGCTCTCCGCGATCGGCATCGCGGGCATGGACCGGCTCGTGCAGCGCAACGTGCTCGCCATGTCCGGCCGCGCGGTCGAGGCCGCCGGTGACGTCTCCACCCTCCTGCTGGACAAGACCGGCACCATCACCCTCGGCAACCGCCAGGCCGCCGCGTTCCTGCCGGTGCGCGGGACGACGGAGGCGGAGGTCGCGGACGCCGCGCAGCTGTCGTCGTTGGCCGACGAGACGCCCGAGGGCCGCTCGATCGTCGTCCTGGCGAAGGAGAGGTACGGACTGCGCGAACGCCACCAGGGCGAGCTGGCCGGCGCCGAGTGGATCGGGTTCACCGCCCAGACCCGCATGTCGGGCGTCGACGTGGCCGGCCGGAGGATCCGCAAGGGCGCCACCGCCGCCGTCATCGCCTGGGTCGAGGAGCACGGCGGCACGGTCGCCGAGGACGCCGAGGCGTCGGCCGGCCGGATCTCCGCGGCGGGCGGCACCCCGCTGCTGGTCGCCGTCCAGGACGGCGAGGGCGCCCGCGTGCTCGGCGTCGTCCACCTCAAGGACGTCGTCAAGCAGGGCATGCGGGAGCGGTTCGAGGAGCTGCGCCGCATGGGCATCAGAACGGTCATGATCACCGGGGACAACCCGCTGACCGCGAAGGCCATCGCCGGGGAGGCGGGCGTGGACGACTTCCTCGCCGAGGCCACCCCCGAGGACAAGATGGCCCTCATCAAGCGGGAGCAGGCCGGCGGCAAGCTGGTCGCGATGACCGGTGACGGCACCAACGACGCGCCGGCCCTCGCCCAGGCGGACGTGGGCGTGGCGATGAACACCGGTACGTCGGCCGCCAAGGAGGCCGGCAACATGGTCGACCTCGACTCCAACCCCACCAAGCTGATCGAGATCGTCGAGATCGGCAAGCAGTTGCTGATCACGCGGGGCGCGCTGACGACGTTCTCCATCGCCAACGACGTCGCGAAGTACTTCGCGATCATCCCGGCGCTGTTCGCGGCGGTCTACCCGGGCCTGGACAAGCTGAACATCATGCGGCTGTCGTCGCCGGACTCCGCGATCCTGTCGGCCGTCGTCTTCAACGCGCTGATCATCGTCGCCCTGGTGCCGCTGGCGCTGAGGGGCGTGCGGTACCGGCCGATGAGCGCGGACCGGATGCTCCGGCGCAACCTCGCCCTCTACGGCGTCGGCGGACTGGTCGCGCCCTTCGCCGGCATCAAGATCATCGACCTGATCGTCTCTCTGATACCCGGGATCCGGTGAAGGACATGAACCACTCCGTCGCGCGCACCGCGCGGCTGCTCGGCGCGGGACTGCGGGCCCTGCTGGTGCTGACCGTGCTCACCGGCGTCCTCTATCCGCTGGCGGTCACCGGCGTCGCCCAGGCGTTGTTCACGCACCAGGCGAACGGCTCGGAGACCAGAGCGGACGGCAGGGTCGTCGGCTCGTCCCTGATCGGCCAACAGGGCTACAGCCTCGACTACTTCCAGCCGCGCCCCGCCAACGGGCTCGGCCGGAACTCGGTCAACACGCAGTACCGGCTGATCCTCTCCGGCGCGACCAACCTCGCCGCGGACAACAAGGTGCTCCTCAGACAGGTCGAGGACGCCAAGGCCGCCGTGGTGCGGAACAACTCGGTCCCCGGCCACCCGGTCGAGCCGTCCCAGGTCCCCGCCGACGCCGTCACCTCCTCCGGCTCCGGCCTGGACCCGGACATCTCCCCGGCCTACGCCGAACTCCAGGTCCGCCGGGTCGCCGCCCGCAACCACCTGCCCGTGCCCCGGGTCGAACAACTGGTCAAGGCCCACACGACCGGCCGCACCCTCGGCTTCATCGGGGAACCACGGGTGAACGTCCTGGAGCTGAACATCGCACTGAAGGAGCTGGTGGCGAAGAGCTGACGGGGGCGGCGGCGCCGACGACCGTGGACGGCGCCGGCCGGGAGGGGTCGGCTGGGGCGGTCCAGCCGGGACGGTGAGTCGGGGCGGGTCTCCAGCCGGTCGAGCCGGGAGGGGTGTGCCGGGGCGGGTCCAGCCGCGACGGCTGAGCCGGGCCCGCCGGGACGGAAACCGCGGTGCGGGACCGGTGCCCCCCTACCCCGGACGACCTGCGGGTTTCACCGCCCCGGCCCCGCCCCGCGCCGGCTGAAACCGCGTTGAAGCCACGCTGAACCGCCCGGGCGGCACGCTCTGCGGCATGACGACAACGGACGCAGACGAACTCGCGATCGCGGCCACCGGGCTGCGCAAGTCCTACGGGGACAAGACCGTCCTCGACGGCATCGACATCCACGTGCCCGCCGGCACCGTCTTCTCCCTCCTCGGGCCGAACGGTGCCGGCAAGACCACGGCGGTCAGCATCCTGTCCACCCTCATCTCCGCCGACGGCGGACAGGCGCGGATCGCCGGGCACGACCTCACCGCCGAGGCGCAGGCGGTGCGGGCCGCCATCGGCGTCACCGGTCAGTTCTCCGCCGTGGACGGGCTGATCACCGGCGAGGAGAACATGCTCCTGATGGCGGACCTGCACCACCTCTCCAAGCGCGAGGGACGGCGCGTCACCGCCGAGCTGCTGGAACGGTTCGACCTCACCGAGGCCGCGAAGAAGCCCGCCTCCACCTACTCGGGCGGCATGAAGCGCCGCCTGGACATCGCCATGACCCTGGTCGGCAGCCCGCGGATCATCTTCCTGGACGAGCCGACCACCGGCCTCGACCCGCGCTCCCGCCACACCATGTGGCAGATCATCCGCGAGCTGGTCTCCGGCGGTACGACCGTCTTCCTCACCACCCAGTACCTGGAGGAGGCCGACCAGCTCGCCGACCGCATCGCGGTGCTCGACGGAGGCAGGATCGTCGCGGACGGCAGCGCCGAGCAGCTCAAGCGGCTCGTCCCCGGCGGGCACGTGCGGCTGCGCTTCTCCGACCCGGTGGCGTACGAGCGCGCGGCCACCGCGCTGCGCGAGGCCACCCGGAACGACGAGGCGCTCACCCTCCAGATCCCCAGTGACGGAAGCCAGCGCGAGCTGCGCGCCATCCTCGACTGGCTCGACGCCGCCGGCATCGAGGCCGACGAGCTGTCCGTCCACACCCCGGACCTGGACGACGTGTTCTTCGCCCTCACCGCGAGCCCCGTACCTTCCCAGTCCACCGACAAGGAGACCGCCCGATGAGCGCCGCCGGCCACCCCTTCCGCGACAACCTCACCATGCTGCGGCGCAACCTGCTGCACGCCCGCCGCTACCCCTCCCTCACCCTGAACCTCCTGCTCACCCCGGTCATCCTGCTGCTGCTCTTCGTCTACGTCTTCGGTGACGTGATGAGCGCCGGCATCAACGGCGGACACGCGGACCGCACCGACTACGTCGCCTATCTGGTCCCCGGCATCCTCCTGCTGACCGTGAGCATGACCTCGCTCGGCACCGCCGTGTCGGTGGCCACCGACATGACCGAGGGCATCATGGCCCGGTTCCGGACCATGGCGATCTCCCGGGCCTCCGTGCTCATCGGCCACGTGCTCGGCAGCGTGATCCAGACACTGATGGCGCTGGTGCTGCTGCTGGGCATCGGCCTGGCCATCGGTTTCCGGCCCGACGCGACGCCGCTGGAGTGGATCGCGGCGGCCGGGCTGATGGCGCTGGTCAGCCTGGCGCTGACCTGGCTCGCGGTCGGCATCGGCCTGGTCAGCCCCAACGCGGAGGGGGCCAGCAACACCGGCACGCCCCTGGTGATGCTGCCGTTCCTGTCCAGCGCGTTCGTGCCGGTGGACGCCATGCCGGGCTGGTTCCGCTGGTTCGCCGAGTACCAGCCCTTCTCGCCCGCCATCGAGACCCTGCGCGGGCTGCTGCTCGGCAGCGGGATCGGCACGAGGAACGCGGTGCTCGCCGTCGCCTGGTGCCTGGGGCTGACCGTGCTGGGCTACCTGTGGTCCAAGGCGCAGTTCAACCGGGAGCCGCGGCGTTGAACTCGGTGGTGGCCCACCCGGCGCTCGCCTTGCGTCCGCTTCCCGGAGTTCACCCGGCGCTCAGCTCCCGCAGCGCCGCCGCCCGCAGCTCCTCCCGCCCCAGGGCGGCGTGCCTCGACCTCGCGTCGTCGTACGCCGCCTTGTCGGCGTTCTCGGCCGCCTGCCGGGACCGGGCCGAGGACAGGGTCGGGAAGTCCCGCACCACCGGCATCCGTTCCGCCAGCGCCACCAGCCGTACGGCCGCCGTATCGCCCCTGGCCAGCCCGGCCAGGCCGAGCGCCAGCAACGCCGTGCCGTAGACCGGCAGTTCCACCGGGGACCCGGCGGCGGCCGACGGGCCGGGGGTGCCGGGGGTGCCGGCGGTGCCGGGGGTGCCGGCGGTGCCGGACACTCCGGACAGCATCACGAGAAGCCGCTCCCGCAGTTGCTCGGCCAGCCCTGCCACCGGCTCCAGCCGGCCGTGCCGCGCGTGCGCCGCCAGCGCCGCCGACTGGATCTGGAGCGACCACGGGTCCATGAACGGATCCCCGGCATACAGCAGGCTGTCCTCACGCATCCGCTCCACCGCCCGGCGCCACAGCCCGAGCCCGACCTCCGTCAGTCCCCGGGCCAGCGCGATC
Organism: Streptomyces sp. NPDC004658; assembly: GCF_040609555.1. NCBI lineage: Bacteria > Bacillati > Actinomycetota > Actinomycetes > Kitasatosporales > Streptomycetaceae > Streptomyces > Streptomyces sp. NPDC004658. The sequence goes on along the minus strand of NZ_JBEXKG010000003.1, from coordinate 144,714 downwards.
TCCGCGCGGGCCGGGAGATCCGGCGTGTAGAGCTGCGGCGACTCCGGCGGCTGCTCCAGGGCCGCGAGCCCCAGCCAGTACTCCGCCTCGTCGACCTCCCCGCGTTGCAGACAGGCCAGCACCAGCCCCCAGCGGACCCCGACCGAGTCCGACCAGTCGCCGAACCGGTCGAGCGCGCGGAGCGCGGCGCGCAGATGGCCGTACGCCTCCGCGCCCCGCTCGGACTGCAGACACAGCTCGCTGATCCGCCCGTGACACAGCAGCTGCATGGCGGGGTTGGCGAGCGGCTCCAGCGCGTCTAGCATCCGGCGGGCGTACTCCAGCGCGCGCTCCGTCTCGTGCGCCGCGTCCCACACGTAGCTGGCGAAGCACGACGCCACGCCCGCCAGCAGGGGTTCCTCCGCGTCGCACAGCTCCCGCAGCAGCGCATACTCCGGCGGCCGGATGTCCGGGACGGCGCACAGGACGACGGCCAGCGCCCGCAGCAGCGTGTCCGGGGGAGCGGGCGGCAGCCGGCGCAGTGTCACCAACTGCCGTACGGCGTGCGGGCCGTGGGCCATGAAGAGGCTGGCCGTGCACACGGCCGCCGCGGTGCGGGCCGGCTCGACGTCCTCCGGGCCGGGACGGAAGCGGGACAGCGGCCCGCCGGTGTCGGCGATGACGGCGGCGAGCCGGACGAAGTGAGAGTCGGTGGCCCACAGCGAGGCCAGTACGGCGGTGAGGGCGGCGGTGGTGGGCCCGTCGGACCGGGCCAGCGCGTACCGCAGCGCGAGGACGAGGTTGTCCTGCTCGGCCCGTATGCGGTTCCACGAGGACGCCGGGTCTCCGCTGAACAGCACGTCGTGGTGGGCGCGGCCGAAGTCCCGCGCCCAGCGCAGGAACCGCTCGGTCACCACCTCCTCCTCGCCCGCCTCGGCCCGCCGGGCCGCACTGAACTCCCGCAGGGTCTCCAGCATGTGGAAGCGCGTCCCGGACGGGCTGTCGTCCACCTTGATCAGGGACTGCCCGGCCAGCTGCTCCAGCAGGTACAGCGCGTCCCCCGTCCCACCGAGCAGGTACTCCGCCGCGTCCTCGGCGAAGCCGCCCGGGAACACCGACAGCGCGCGCAGCGCCGCCCGGCCGTCGGGTTCCAGAAGGTTCCAGCTCCACTCCACCACCGCGTGAAGCGTGCGGTGCCGCTCGGGCGCGTCACGGGCGCCGCCGCGCAGCAGCGCGAACCGGTCCCGCAGGCGGCGCGCGATGTCGGCGACGGACAGCACCCGCACCCGGGCCGCGGCCAGTTCCACGGCGAGCGGCAGCCCGTCCAGGTGGCGGCATATCTCGGCGATCCGGTCGGCGGGCAGGTCCACACCGGGCCGGGCCGCCCGCGCCCGCTGCTCGAACAGCTCGACCGAGGTGGCGAGGGACAGCTCCGGCAGGGCGTACACGGACTCCGAGGTCAGCCCCAGCGGGGCCCGGCTGGTGGCCAGGACCCGCAGCTCCTTCGACCGCGACACCAGCGTCTGGACGAGGCCGGCCGCACCGGCGATCACCTGCTCGCAGTTGTCCAGGACCAGCAGCGTGGGTCCCGTGCCCAGCGCGCCGACGATGCCGCTCACCGCGTCACCGCCCCCGGCGAACTGCCGGCCCTCGCCCGCGCCGACGGCCGAGGCGACCTCGGCGGCCACGTCGTCGTCGGCGGTGACACCGGCCAGAGGCACGAAGTGCACCACGGGCTGCTCCGCGGCCCGGCTCACCGCGTGGGCCAGCCGGGTCTTGCCCAGCCCGCCGGGCCCCACGACGGTGACCACCCGGGCGGCGCGCAGCAGCTCCGCCACGGCGGCGATGTCGGCGTCCCGCCCCAGCAGCGGATTGGGCTCGTGCGGCACTCCCTGCCGGACCCGGGGCGCGTCCGCGTTCAACAACTCCTGGTACAGGGACCGGAGGCCGGGTCCCGGATCGGCGCCCAGCTCGTCCCGCAGCCCGCGCCGGTAGGCGTCGTACCGGGTGAGAGCCGCGGCCCGGCCGACGACGTCCGCCTCACAGCGCAGCAGCTCCCCCAGCACCTCCTCGTCCCGCGGCAGCTCCCGGACCAGCTCGGCCAACGACACCGCGGCCTCCTCCCGCCGCCCCAGCCGGGCGAGCGCGAGGGCACGGGAACGGACGAGCGAGCGGTGCGCCCGCAGCCGGTCGGTGCGGAGCGCCACCACCGGGTCGTGCAGGTCCTCTCCGGCTCCGGCGCCCACGCTCCCGTCCCACAGGGCCAAGCCCGCCTCGGCCCGCGCCAGGGCACCCGCGTGGTCCCCCGCCCGCGCCCGCTCGGCGCTCGCCGCCTCGTGCAGCAGCAGCGCGGAACTGTCGACCCGCGCCTCGTCCAGCGCCAGCCGGTACCCCGTCGGCGTACTGACGACCAGTTCGCCACCCACCTGCGCCCGGAGCCGCGACACCAGCACCTGCACGGCCTTCCCGGGCCGCTCCGGCAGCCCGTCCGGCCACAGCCCCTCCACCAGCCGCCCCGTGCTGCACCCGGCCCGCAGATCCCCGGCGAGCAACGCCACCAGCCCGCGCAGCCGGGGCGCGGTGATCTCCCGCCCACGAAAGGCGACTTCGGACAGCAGGGTCAACTCGGTCGTCACGCGTGCAGACTAGCCAGCCGGCACCCTTCCGGGGATCCGGGCACTGTTCGAGGCCACCGCCGCGGTGCCGGGCGAGACCGTCACGTTCACCGAAGTGCTCAAACGCTCCAAGCCGGATGAGCAGCGGCAGCGCAACGAGCACGCACGCTTGAGCCGCATCGCCGCCGGCCTGTTCGGCGCCAAGCGCCGGCCCATCGAGAACTGGCAGGGCGGCTACGACGCGAACCTGGGCAAGGCCGAGATGCTCTACCGAATGGATCCGCAAGTCGCCGAGTGGTGGAGTGCCTTGCCCCGCTGATCGTGCGCACGGCGCCGGGATGGCAGACCCGGCCGACCGACCGGCGCGCGCGTATGCCCCGCCGAATCCGCCACAATGTCGGTCGACTGCACCGTGCGAGGGGGAGGCTGTGGGCACCTACCGGCAGACCGTCGTGGACCTGGACGCCTCGGCGGAGGAGGCGGTCGCGTGGGGCGAGCGCGGCAGGAACTGGCTGGAAGCGGAAGGCTTCATCCGTCCGGTGCCGTGGCAGGACGCCGTCGACCTGGCTCCCTGGGACCGGCGGTCCCGGATCAAGGAGCTGGAGGCGGAGCCCGTCGACGAGCTGCAGGTCGTCACGGGTCGTACGGTCTTCTTCGCCGGCCGGGGCGATTCCCCTTCCGCGATCTGCCCCCGGTGCCGAAGCACCACCTCCGACTCCGACTGGTCCGGCGCGGCCACCGACACCTGGTACGCCACGGGCGCCGCTTGCCGACTGGGAATGCACCAGCGATTACTTCGCCTTCGCCCACCTGGGCTTCCAGTTCGTCGACCGGCCGCCCCTCCACCCGCGCTTCACAGCAGCCTTCGGACGGGTGCTCGGCCACCGGACCCGACTGGTCGCGGGGAAGATCTGAGAACCGCATCCAGGGCGCACGAGCCTTCGCTGCCGCGCGCTGCGGCCCGTCTGTCACTGTCGGCTCGCCGTTGGTGGCCTAGGGTGCCCCGCACGCCAGTCACGCAGGCGGGCCGAGTCGGCGTTCCGGATACGGCACGCGCCCGCGTGTTCAGGCGGAGCCGGAGCCGGAGCCGGAACCGCCCGCCGATTGGCCGGCCGCGCGACGGTACTCGGCGTTGATGCGCTGCGCTTCCTCAAGCTGGTCCTCGAGGATGACGATGCGGCACGCGGCCTCGATCGGGGTCCCCTTGTCGACGAGCTCGCGGGCGCGTGCGGCGATCCGCAGTTGGTAGCGGGAGTACCGGCGATGTCCTCCCTCCGAGCGGAGCGGAGTGATCAGACGAGCCTCACCGATGGCTCGGAGGAAGGCCGGGGTGGTGCCGAGCATCTCGGCTGCCCGGCCCATCGTGTACGCGGGGTAGTCGTCGTCGTCCAGTCGATCATTCAGAGGGTTGTCCGATGTCATGTCACCTCGCTGTGGAACGCGTCGAGGGGCCCTGGTGCCGTACGGCACCAGGGCCCCGAAGGAATTGAACACCATCTGTCGGCCCTACTGCTGTGCCGACCTTCTGTGTCCGCTACCGGCCCGGCAGGGCGGAGCGGGGGATCGCAGCTGCGTGACCGAGGACCACCATCCAATCCGGGGCCTTGCGGTACCCGGCCCAGGGCTTCTCGGGCCGGGCGATCCTGATGGCGCTTGCTCCTTCCAGCCGGACTGATCTGCGTACTTCGTACTCAGGCACCCGCCAGTTTGTGTCTGGCGGGTCTCGTTCGACCGTGTCTACGAGCAGAAGCGTACCCATGTCGGCGACGAAAATCTACTCCGACAAGAGCAGATTTCACTCTTCTGGAGGAGCAGAAACCATGCCGCGATCGGTCCTCACCGGTGGGTGAGCCCGCCCCTGCCGGGCGCAACCTCCTCAGCCCCGCGGGCGGTTCGGGCACGGGCGGACCGCATAAGCTCTGCTGTCATGTCGAACCCTGATGAGCTGCTCGTCGCCATCTCCGCCGCGGTGGAGTCCGAGCGGAGCAATCAGATGTCGCTGACCGTGATCGTCGGTGGTGCCGTCATCACCGGCCGGCTGGCTCCCGAGGCCGTGTGGAGGGAGCGGGTGGCGGAGGTCCTGAAGGACTCGGACCATCTCGGCCCGTTCTCGGACGTCTTCGCCCGCGTTCCGCGAGACCGGCCCGGTCACGGCGAGCCGCCCACGCATCTGCACTTTCATCTCGCCCGGATTGTGCAGGGCAGCCTCGGGATCCCGGAGACGGGCGGTATGTACCGAGTCGCGATCAAGGACGTCAGCGCATGGACCGTAGGTGATCTCATCCACTTCGACGGGTGAGACGCTGTCTCCGCCCCGTCGCCCGGCCGTGGTTTCCGCGCGGGCGGCCACACAACGGCAGGGGCCCGGCCGACGCGCGTCGGCCGGGCCCCCACCGGGATCCTGAGGGCGGTCCTACGCCCGTTCTCACACGGCCAGGGGGCCGGTGCCCGCCGGGCAGTGCGGACGCGGTTCGGAGGACAGTGGGTCCACCCACGGCCACGGGTGTGCCCTGGAGGCGGTCGTGGCAGGTGAAGCCGAGACGCGTCATGGCCCGCACGACTTCACCGGCGGTGAAGTCACGGCGGTCCTGCCGTGTGATGACCTGGCCCACCTGCTTGACCGGGTAGCGGCGGCGGCCGATGGTCACGGACGCACCCGTGACGAGCTCGGGCCTGACGCCGTTCATGGAGGCCAGCACCCCGGCCCTGGTCAGGTCGAACGGGTACCGGGCGATGACACAGCGCATGATGCCTCACAGGTGAGAAGTCGCGGGGAGAAGGAGAACGGGCCGCCCGGGGCGCGACGGATCAGCGCGAGAGGGCGAGTACGCCCAGGACCCGGCCACACTCGCCGACGCCGGACGAGGGCAGTGGTCCGTCGAGAACGTCCCGCAGACGGATCCGGTCCGTGTAAGCGGAACTGTTTCGGACAACGGCGAGCCGGCCGCGGGTGACCAGGCCCGTGCTCTCGTCGTCCCCGTCGCACACGGTCAGGTACTCGACCCGGGCGCCCGCCATGACGGCCAGAGCCACCTCGACGGTCATGTCGTCACATACCCGAGGGCCGTGCCCTTCGGCGTCCTGGACCGCGGTCACGGGAGCGGGGTCCGGCATACGGTGCTGCGTCCGCGCTGGCGTCACGGGTATCTCCTTCGGTGGGGGATGGTCGGCTTGGCGGCCCGCGCGGCCCCGGGAGACCACGCAGGCTTTCGGGAGGCCGGGGGCGCCGGGGACTGCGCCGGCCTAAGCGGCCGAGTCTTTCCCGGGCAGCCGCTGTGTCCGTCGGCGCGCCCCCTCGCCGACGGGCCGGCCCTGCCCGGTGCGGCCCTGCCCGGTGCGACCCCGGCGGCTGCGGGACGGCGAAGACCCGCGGCGGGGGCGTTCCGCGACGGGCACGCTGATGACCACCGGCACACCGGAGGGCGCCTGGGCGCCCGTGATGCGGCTCAGCTCCGCCTCGCCGGAGCGGACGGAGGTGACGTGCGGGGTGATGCCGGCCGAAGCCATCAGCCGGGTCACGCCGCGGCGCTGTCCGGGCGTCACGAGCGTGACGACGCTGCCGGACTCCCCGGCGCGGGCCGTGCGTCCGCCACGGTGCAGATAGTCCTTGTGGTCGGTGGGCGGATCCACGTTGACGACCAGGTCGAGGCTGTCGACGTGGATGCCGCGGGCCGCGACGTTGGTGGCCACAAGGACGGTGACGTGACCGTCCTTGAACTGCGCCAGGGTCCGGGTGCGCTGCGGCTGGGACCGGCCACCGTGCAGGGCCGCGGCGCGCACACCGCTGTTCAGCAGGTGCTCGGTCAGCCGGTCCACGGCGTGCTTGGTGTCCAGGAACATGATGACCCGGCCGTCCCGGGCCGCGATCTCGGTGGTCGTGCGGTGCTTGTCCGCGTCGTGCACGTGGAGGACGTGGTGCTCCATCGTGCTGACGGCACCGGCCGACGGGTCGACGGAGTGCACCACCGGGTCGGCCAGGTAGCGGCGGACCAGCAGGTCGACGTTGCGGTCCAGGGTGGCCGAGAACAGCAGCCGCTGGCCCTGGGGACGCACCTGGTCGAGCAAGGCGGTGACCTGGGGCATGAAGCCCATGTCGGTCATCTGGTCGGCCTCGTCGAGGACGGTGGTGCCGACGTCGTCGAGCCGGCAGTCGCCCCGGTCGATGAGGTCCTTGAGCCGACCGGGCGTCGCTACGACCACCTCCGCGCCGGCGCGCAGCGCCTGGGCCTGCCTGCCGAGGGACAGTCCGCCGACGACGGTGGCGAGCCGCAGGCTCACGGAGCGGGCGTAGGGAGCGAGCGCGTCGGTGACCTGCTGGGCCAGCTCACGGGTGGGGACGAGGATCAGGGCCAGGGGCCGGCGCGGCTCGGCGCGCCGGCCCGCCGTACGGGCGAGGACCGCGAGGCCGAAGGCGAGGGTCTTGCCCGACCCGGTGCGGCCGCGACCGAGTACGTCACGGCCGGCCAGGGCGTTCGGCAGGGTCGCCGCCTGGATGGGGAACGGCTCGGTCACGCCTTCGTGGCCGAGCGTGGCCAGCAACGGCGCCGGCATGCCCAGATCGGCGAACGACTCGACAGCGGGCAACGCGGGCGTGACCGTCTTCGGCAGAGCGAACTCGCCCCGCACCCGCTGTCGGTTTCCGTAGCCGCCGGAGCGGCCCGCGGCGGAGTTTCCTCCGAAGCGGTCGTATGCGCGATCGGTGCGTGCGCGAGTGGTACGTGTTCGGTTCATGCGGAACCTTCCTCGATGCGGCACGACCAAGGAATTTCCGCAGCAGAATGAGCGGCGCAGAGAATCGCGAGAACGGGCCGAAAAATGACAGGGTGAAAACACCCTGAGAATGACGCGAGCCGGGGCCCGCACCCCAAGGTGCGGGCCCCAGCTGCGAAGTATGCGTCCGTGCCGGTGCGTCAGGCGGGAACGATGTTCTCGGCCGTCGGGCCCTTCTGGCCCTGCGCGATGTCGAACGACACCTTCTGGCCTTCCAGCAGCTCGCGGAAGCCCTGGGTGGCGATGTTCGAGTAGTGGGCGAAGACGTCGGGGCCGCCGCCGTCCTGCTCGATGAAGCCGAAGCCCTTTTCCGCGTTGAACCACTTCACAGTGCCAGTAGCCATGTTGTTTCTCCTTCGGAGGCGGTGGCAGAAACACGCCCTGTGCGCGTTCCGTGTCGCCGATGATCAGCCGTCGGAAAAACCTTCTGGCAACCACACCTGCAACTGACAACGACAGTAGCACGGTGCGATCGGCCTTGCACGGTCGATAATTCCGATCCGCCGGTCGATCGAGGAATACTCGCCGTCCCCTGCACCAATTTCTCATTTCACGGGCACAGATATTGCTCTCCTCGGGCGCGGCCTTCCTGCCGTGCACTTCCGTCCACAGCCCTGTGACCTCGCTCGACGGCATACGTCCCGCTGCCACCGTCGTCAGCGGATGGCACAACGGCGAACGCGCCCGGGACGCCCATGCGGCGACAAAGGTCACATGCCCCTTGAGCATCGTGGGAGGGGGAGACGAGTCGCGTATGCGCACGACTCCCGAAGGCACCGCACGGTTCTCCGCCGCTCGGGCAGCACGACGTACGACCACGACAGCCAGGGCCGGCTCGTCGCCAAGACCCGAAGGCTCCTGAACGGGAAGCGAGGGACCTGGACGTACGCATGGAACGCCGAGGACCGCCTGACGGAGGTCGCCACGCCGGACGGCTGCCGCTGGCGCTACTCCTGCGCTCCCCAGGACCGGCGCATCACCAGGTACCGGGTTGCGCAGGACGGCTCCCGGTCGAGCGCACCGAAACGCGCAGGAGCTGAGGAACCAGCTGGCGCAGACCCGTGTCACCCGTCCCTGGGGGAGCGAGTCCCCGAGCGCCGATCTGGAGAACGGCATCATCCCGGCCACCGGTACCGTCACAGACGACTCCGGCGGACTGTTCGGCGAACTGCTGGTCTGGGTGAGCGACGGCAGACTCTCGGCTCTAGAGTTCTCGTGGTACGGGGACACCGCCCCGACGGAACTCCCGGATCCGGCCGCGTCACCGTGACGGTGCCGTGAGGCGGAGAGGACCGCGGCTTGAAATTCGTCGAGACCCACTGGGACGGCTCGGGATTCTTCCTGGACCCGTCCGCCTACGTGGCCGAGCTTCCTCGCCTGCGAGGCCTACTCCCGCCGGGCGCCTGGGCCTTCGCCTCCGACCCGGGGCACTACGACATTCCCCGCGCCGACCGGTGCGTCAAGGACCTCGAACTGGCCGCTATCCGTCCGGCGACCGACAAGAGCGGACGGCTGGACCTGGACTTCGCGCCCAACGCGTTCAAGCACGACTGCGGCCTGCGCATCAGCTACTCGGGCGTGACGCACTTCTCCATTGACTATGCGCATGCCATCGACTGGATGCTGGTCGACACCGTGCTCCTCGACGAGATCCTCCCCGACGAGGACGGCGGCTGCGTGCACGAGATCGCGCTCACGGACGCGTCGATCACCGTGCGCTGCGAGGACCTGCACGCCGTGTGGGGGGACGCGAGCTGAGGGGGTGACCGGGATCGCCGCCCGCTAAAAGGCCCATGGCCGGCCGGGTCGAGAAGCGGCACCGGGGCTCACGCCCCAGGCCTGCTCGCCCTGACGAGCTCCCTCGGTGAGTGCGAAGGACGGATGATGGACCCCCTGAGAGTCAGGGATGTGCGGGAGTGGACGCAGGCAGCCGGCAACGACGCCGATTACCTCGACTACCTGTCGCAGCAGGCAGGACTGGGTGAGTGGGCTGCATTCTCCCGCGCCTTCATGCCCCGCTTCGTGGAAGTGGAGGGATGCGTCCTGTGGGACCGCGTCTACGAGCCTGGCAACTTCCGCACCTGGCACGAGCGGCTGCAGGGGGACACCACCTCGATCGAGAGCACGCTGAACCGGTTCCGCCTGGCGCTCTACATCGACATCCCGGAGGATCCCGACTCCGAGGCCGCGGCCCATGCCCTGGCCGAGGAGATCGCCCGCTCCTGGCGCAGGTGCCTGCACGACGCCTTCCCGGACCGCTCATTCCAGGTCGTCGCGAGCGAGACGAAGGACGGCCCGGTCGTGAGCTTCACGACGGCCCGCTGACGCAGCGGGAGCACCGCCGCATAGAACTGTGAATGAAGTACGTCGCGGCCGTCTGGGACGACGGGGGTGCGCCGTGGAACCTGGACTTCCATGCGGTGTGGGAGCACACAAGCTGAGAGTTCAGCTTGGTGAACTGTTCTCCCGCGCAGGGCGGGGACGCCAAGACCCGGAAGTCCCGGCGCACCCTCGCGGTCCGCCGTGCCTTCCGCCGGGCGCTCAAGAGCATCGACGGGATCAACCCGGACGAGTGGACGCCGAGGGAGCTGCGGAAGCAGATCCGGCCTGTGATCCAGACCGGCGCCGTGGCCATGGACGGCATCTTCGGCATGCAGGAGCGGCGGTCGTAGGCACGCGGGAAGCGTTAGTCACGCAGATGGACACGCAAAACAGGTCAGGCTCACCTAGGAACGTTCCTAGGTGAGCCTGACCTGGTACTACGGCGTCGGGGTGGCGGGATTTGAACCCACGACCTCTTCGTCCCGAACGAAGCGCGCTGCCAAGCTGCGCTACACCCCGGTGTCGCTGCTTGTCGCGGCGACGACGTTTACTTTAGCCCACCGGTGGCTGTAGACGAAATCCGGTTTAGGCGGGGTGGCGGACCGGGGTCGGGCGGGCGTGGTCGAGGGCCACCAGGAGGACGGCCAGGGCGTAGATGGCGAGGCCGATGAGGAGGGCGTTGGCCAGGGTGCTGCGGTAGCCGTGGGTCGCCACGTCCAGGAAGGGATAGAGGTAGCGGGACGGGCCGGCCGGTGGCAGGAAGGCGGGTCTGGTGAGGGAGAAGACCAGGTAGGCCAGGGGGTAGAGGAGCCAGGTCGCGGTCTGGCGGAGGTGCAGGCGGGCCGCGGGGGTCAGGAGGAGCCAGTCCAGCAGGGCCGCCACCGGGACCAGGAGGTGGAGGACCTGGAGGGCTGCCCACTGGGCGTGCCAGCGCTCCGGTGGGGCCGTCGCTCCCGTCATGGAGAACGGGGGCGTCGTGTGGGCCAGGAGCAGGTGGTAGACCAGCGCCGAGGTCAGGACGTAGAGAAGTGTGGCCCCTGTCACGGCCGACGGCAGCGGGCGACGGGCCCGCCAGGCCCTCGACGCGGACAGGAGCATGACCACGGTCAGCAGGATGCCGGCCTGGACGCTGAAGTAGCTCAGGATGTCGGCCGGGGTGCCCAGCAGGAGTTCCAGCGCGACACCGCCGGCCGCCGCCACGGCGGTCGCCAGGCGGAACATCGCGGCCCGGGGGCGGCGGACGGGGGCCACCACCGCCGTGGCCGGGACCGGAGCGGGCAGCAGCAGGGGCGGGGCCGGGACCGCGGGCAGGTCCGGGATCTCCCTGGGTATCGGGGCGGTCATGCCCTCACGCTAGGAGCGGGGGAGGGGGGCGGCCATGTGGACTCGTCCGTATGGGGGACGGTCCGGATGGGGACGGCCCGGGTGGGGGAGAGTCCGCGCGGGGGGACGATCCGGTGGGGGACAGTCCGCGTGGGGGACAGTCCGCGTAGGGGACGGGTTCCTGTGACGGAAGCCCAGGCCCGGGTGGGGATGGGGCACCTCCTGCCGTTCCGTGCCCCCGCCCCGGGTCCTTGCTCCCCCTACTCCCTCCCCACCAACGTCAGCAGCGTCGCCTCCGGTGGGCAGGCGAAGCGGACCGGGGTGTAGCGGCTGGTGCCGCAGCCCGCGGAGACGTGGAGGTAGGAGGTGTGGCCCTCCGCCGTGTGCGTGGAGAGGCCCTTCACGCGGTCCGTGTCGAGGTCGCAGTTGGTGACCAGGGCGCCGTAGAAGGGGATGCACAGCTGGCCGCCGTGGGTGTGGCCGGCCAGGATCATGGGGTAGCCGTCCGCCGTGAACGCGTCCAGGACCCGCAGGTACGGCGCGTGGACCACGCCGAGCGAGAAGTCGTACGACCCGGAGGGGCCGCCGGCCACCTGGGCGTAGCGGTCCCGTTTGATGTGGGGGTCGTCCAGGCCCGTCAGCTCGATCGAGACGCCCTCGACCTTCAGGACGCCCCGCGTGTTCGTCAGGTTCAGCCAGCCCGCCTCGTCGAAGCCGTCCCGCAGGTCCTGCCACGGGTTGTGGATCGCGCCGACCACCGGGGGGTTGCCGTTCAGGCCGTGCCGGCCGCTCGTCTTCTCCAGCAGGTAGCGGGCGGGGTTGCGGAGCCGGGGGCCGTAGTAGTCGTTGGAGCCGAAGACGTAGGCGCCCGGGAACTCCATCAGCGGGCCCAGGGCGTCCAGGACCTCGGGGACGCCCTCGGGGTCCGACAGGTTGTCGCCCGTGTTGATCACGAAGTCGGGGCGCAGCCCGGCCAGCGACTGGAGCCAGCGCTGCTTCTTGCGCTGCCCGCTGACCATGTGGATGTCGGAGACCTGGAGCACGCGCAGCGGGCGCATGCCCGGGGGCAGGACAGGGACGGTGACCCGTCGGAGGCGGAAGGAACGGGCCTCGAAGCCCGCCGCATAGACCAGGCCGGCGGCGCCGGCCGCCACGATTCCCAGGGGGATTCCGTATCGCGCGCGCATGTGCCCATCGTGTCAGACGCGTTGGCCTGGGAGAGACCGGCCGCCGGGTAAATCGACGGGCATACCGGGCGGTACACCTGCGACAATCGTGGGCATGACCACCACGCTCAAGTCGAAGCTGCACGACGACCTCAACGCCGCGATCAAGGAGCGTGACGAGCTCCGTTCCTCGACCCTCCGGCTGACCCTCGCCGCGATCACCAAGGAGGAGGTCGCGGGGAAGGAGAAGCGTGAGCTCTCCGACGACGAGGTGCTGAAGGTGATCACCCGTGAGGCCAAGAAGCGCCGTGAGGCCGCCGAGGCCTTCGCGCAGGGCGGCCGTGCCGAGCAGGCCGAGCGGGAGAAGGCGGAGGGCGAGGTGCTCGCCGGGTACCTGCCCAAGCAGCTGTCCGACGAGGAGCTGAACGCGATCGTCGCCCAGGCCGTGGAGGAGGCGAAGGCGGCCGGTGCCGAGGGGCCGCGGGCCATGGGCGCCGTGATGAAGATCGTGAACCCGAAGGTGGCCGGCCAGGCCGAGGGCGGCCGGGTCGCCGCCGCGGTGAAGAAGCTGCTCCAGGGCTGAGGAACCGGGGCCACGACAGCGGGGCCGCACCCGTGCGACGGGTGCGGCCCCGCTGTCGTACCTCGTACGGCAGAGCGGCGACGGCGGCTACCTTCGCCCGCCCCCGTTGCCGTTGTGCCCGCCGTTCACCTGGCCCTGGATGAAGTTCCCGGGGAGGGAGATCGTCGGCGTCGGGAACGTGCCGCCGAGGGTGCCGCCGGTCGCGTCACCCGTGGTGCCGTCGGTCGTTCCCCCGTCCGTCGGTCCGCCGATCAGTCCCCCGATCAGCCGTCCCGTCGTGTCCCCGTTGTTGCCGTCCTCCGTCCCCCCGTCGCCTTTTCCCTGATCATCACCCTCGTGGTTGTCGTCGGGGATGTCGATCAGATGGAAGTCCTCCACCGGCTTGTCCTCCAGCGCGCCGCTCATCATGTCGCGCCAGATCGGGCCCGGGACCTCACCGCCGTAGACCTTGTCGTGCGGGACGCCGCCGATGGTGATGTTGGTCATCTTCCGCTTGTGCTGCGGGTCGCCGACCCAGACCGCGCCCGCCATGTTCGGGGTGTAGCCGACGAACCAGGCCGCGAAGCGCTCGTCCGTCGTACCCGTCTTGCCCGCGCTCGGCCGGCTGCCGAGACCGGCCTCCTGACCGGTGCCGTCCTCGACCACGCCCTTGAGGAGGGTGCTGACCGTGTCGGCGGTCTTCTCCGACATCGCCCGCGAGCACGTCGACTTCGGCACCGGCAGGGACTTCTGCTCGCTGCCGACCTTCTTGGTGACCGACTCGATGGCGATCGGGGTGCAGTACATCCCGCGCGACGCGAAGGTGGCGTACGCGTTCGCCATGGTCAGCGGGGTCATCTCCTGGGTGCCGAGGGCGATGGAGGGGGCCTGCTGGATCTTGCGGCCGTCCGCGCGCTGCACGCCCATCTTCTTGGCCATGTCGATGACCGGGCAGATGCCGATGTCGCTGATCAGCTGCACGTAGTAGGTGTTGACCGACTTGGCCGTCGCCTCCTTCATGGCGTACGGGCCGTGCTCGGACTCGTTCTCGTTGGTCAGCTTGGTGGGCTTGTTCGGATCGTCGTGCCAGGTCTTGCCGTCGCACGCGGCGACCGGGCTCGGATACGTCATCTCGTACGGCGACGAGTACTCCTGCGTCGGGGGCTTGCCCCCCTCGATGGCCGCCGCGGCGACGATCGGCTTGAACGTGGAACCGGGCTGGTAGCCGGCGCCGCCGCCCATGTCCCCGTTGACGGACAGGTTGATCGTCGTCTCGTCGTCCTTGATGTTGACGCCGTACGGGCGGGACTGGCCCATGGCGAGGATCTTGCCGGTGCCGGGCTCGACGATGGTCGCGGCGGTCGCCACGGGGTCGCTCTTGTAGACGTGGTCCTTGATGGACGCCTGCGCGGACCGCTGGGCCTGCGGGTCGAGCGTCGTACGGATGGTCAGGCCGCCGCGGTTCCAGAGCCTGGCCCGGTCCTCCTTGGTCTTGCCGAAGACCGGGTCGGTGAGGACGACCTGGCGGACGTAGTCGCAGAAGAAGCCGGCGCCCTTCGCCGCGGTGATGCAGCCGTTCTTGGGGCGGCTGGTGTGCAGGCCGAGCGGCTTCTCCTTGGCCTGGTCGGCCTCCTTCTGGGAGATGTCGCCGAGCTCCGCCATGCGCTGCAGGACGGTGTTGCGCCGCTTGGTGGCCTCCGCCTCGTCGTTCACCGGGTCGTAGCGGCTCGGGGACTGCACGATGCCGGCCAGCAGGGCCGACTCCTGGAGGTTCAGGTCCTTGGCGTGCTTGGAGAAGTAGCGCTGGGAGGCGGCCTCGACGCCGTAGGCCTGCTCGCCGAAGAAGGTGATGTTGAGGTAGTTCTCCAGGATCTTCTTCTTGCCGAGCTTGTCCTCGATCTGGATGGCGTACTTCAGCTCGCGGATCTTGCGGCCCAGAGTCTGCTGGGTGGCCTCGGCGACCTTCGTCGGGTCGTCGCCGGCCTCCTCGATGAAGTAGTTCTTCACCAGTTGCTGGGTGAGCGTGGAGGCGCCCTGGGCGACCCCGCCCTCCTGCGCGTTCTTGTTCAGGGCGCGCAGCACGCCCTTGAGGTCGACGGCGCCGTGCTTGTAGAAGCGCGAGTCCTCGATCGCGACGATCGCCTTCTGCATGTACGGCGAGATGTCCTTGAGGTCGACCACCGTGCGGTCGCGGGAGTAGACGGTCGCGATCTGCTTGCCCTGGGCGTCCAGGATCGTGGTGCGCTGGCTCAGCTGGGGGCTCTTCAGATTGGCCGGAATCTCGTCGAATCCCTTGACCGAGCCCTTGGCCGCGAGGCCCAGCGCGCCGGCAGCGGGCAGTGCGATGCCCGCCATCACGGCTCCGGCGAGCACACTGACACCGAGGAACTTGGCGGCCTGCTGCATGGGCGACAGACCGCCGCCCGGGCGCTTCTTTGGCATGGGGGCAGCCTAATCCGTACTGATGAGCGTTCCTAAGGAGCGACCGCGGCACGGCACGGCAAAGCGGGGGGTCTGCGTTCCCATTCGCCGGACACGCGCACAGGCCTTGGCCTAAGCTGCTCTCAACTGTCACAGCTGAGCGGTCAGGTAGCCAGCCGTCAGGTGGCTATACGTCCGGCGAACCCGAATCGTTCCGGACGTAGCCCGGAATGCCCAGGGGCGAGCCCGTTCCCTGGGGCTGCGAGCCCGATTCCGCCTCCTGTGTCATCCGGCGCCCGATGTGACGTAGCACGACTGCCCCGGTTTGCCGGGGATGTCACGCATGTCGCCAGGTCACTCCCGCGGGTGATCTGCCGCTTACCCATAGTCCGTTCGGGCCATTCAAGATTGGGCCCGCAGGGGGTGTTGCGCTGTCCCCACCTTCCGTAACGTCCTCAACTGGCGGCGGTGAATATGCCGCTGCCGCCGTGGGGGAGCCTCGATTCGGGAGAGGACGGCGCCGGTATGGGCTGGGTAACCGACTGGAGTGCGCAGGCTGCCTGCCGCACTACCGATCCGGATGAACTGTTCGTTCAGGGAGCAGCGCAGAACAGGGCCAAGGCGGTGTGCACCGGATGCCCGGTACGCACGGAGTGCCTGGCGGACGCGCTGGACAACCGCGTCGAGTTCGGCGTGTGGGGAGGCATGACGGAGCGTGAGCGCCGCGCGCTGCTGCGCCGGCGGCCCACCGTGACCTCCTGGCGGAGACTGCTGGAAACCGCCCGCTCGGAGTACGAGCGGGGCGCGGGCATCGTGCCTCTCGACAACGACGAGGTGTACGAGAACTACGCGGCGGTGAGCTGAGGGCATCCCCCTCGGGCACACTCCTGGGGCACATCCCTGGGGCATGGTCCGGCAAGGGGTGCATGACCGGCGGGCACATGAGCCGCGGAACACATGAGCCGCGGAACACATGAGCCGCGGAACACATGACCCACGGGCCCCTGGTCCACGGGCTCCTGGTCCACCGGGCGCATGGTCCGGCGAGGCCGCTTCGGCAGCCGCCCGCCTGCACCTTCCGTGCGTGTGTGCGGAGCCCGGCGCGTGTGACGGCGCGCGAACGCCGTTGCCGTGGCCAGCCGCGCCCTGCGGCCCGCCGCGCGCCTGTGGTCCACCGGGCACCTGCGGCTTGCCGCGCGCCTGTGATTCACAGGGCACCTGTGGCCCGTCGCGCGCCTGTGGTCCGGCCCACCTGTCCTCAGGGCCGCGCGGTCTCGGCCTATGTGTGTTCCGGCCGCCCGGCCGCGAGACGGTCACCGATGTCGCGCAGGCCCGTGAGGTCGTGGACGTCGCCGGGCAGCGCGGGTACCTCGACCACCGCCACCTCGGGGTGACGGGCGGTGAAACGGTCACGCGTGCGCTGCTCGCGCGAGAGCAGCTGCATGCGGTCGGCGTGCAGCCTCAGCAGTCCCGCGGTGAGCCGGTCGACGGAGCGCTCCGTGTCGGCGGGGGAGCCTTCCTCGGAAGCGGTGGCTGCGGTCTCGGCCGCGGGCTGTGCCGCCGCCTCGGCCGCGGGAGTTCGTGAACTGCCGTATGTGTCGGGAGAGTTACGAAGTCCAGCTTTCCCGTCCCCCTGATCGACAATGCGGGGGTCCTCAAGATTTTCCGCGGCGGCGAGCGCCCGCTCGGCCGACAGCCGGCCGGCGCCGCTGCCATGGACCCGGTTGAGCACCAGGCCCATCAGCGGCATGTCCTCCGCGGCCAGCCGCTCCACGAAGTACGCCGCCTCGCGCAGGGCGTCCCGCTCCGGTGCCGCCACCACCAGGAACGCCGTGCCGGGCGCCTGGAGCAGCTTGTAGGTGGCGTCCGCGCGCGTACGGAAGCCTCCGAAGGTGGTGTCCATCGCGGCCACGAACGTCTGTACGTCCTTCAGCAGCTGACCGCCGAGCAGCTTGCCCAGCGTGCCGGTCATCATCGACATGCCGACGTTGAGGAAGGCCATGCCCGCGCGGCCGCCCAGCTTGGCGGGGGCGGTCAGCAGCCGGATGAGCCGGCCGTCCAGGAAGGAGCCGAGCCGCTTGGGGGCGTCCAGGAAGTCCAGCGCCGAGCGGGAGGGCGGGGTGTCGACCACGATCAGGTCCCACTCGTCCCTCGCCCGCAGCTGGCCCAGCTTCTCCATCGCCATGTACTCCTGCGTGCCCGCGAAGCCCGCCGAGAGCGACTGGTAGAAGGGGTTCGCCAGGATCGCGGCGGCCCGCTCCCGATCCGCGTGCGCCTCCACGACCTCGTCGAAGGTGCGCTTCATGTCGAGCATCATGGCGTGCAGCTCGCCGTCGCCCTCCGTGCCCTTCACCCTGCGCGGCACGTTGTCGAGGGAGTCGATGCCCATCGACTGGGCCAGCCGCTTGGCCGGGTCGATGGTCAGGACGACCACCTTGCGGCCCCGCTCGGCCGCCCGGAGCCCGAGGGCCGCCGCGGTCGTCGTCTTGCCGACCCCGCCGGCGCCGCAGCACACCACGATCCGGGTCTTCGGGTCGTCCAGCAGCGGATCGATGTCCAGCACGCGGGCGGGGGAGAGCCGCGAGCGTGCCGCGTCCTGGTGGGGGGCGGCGTCCTGCGCCTCGGCCGGGTCCGGACTCATGACAACCCCTGCTTCCGCAGCTCGGTGGCGAGTTCGTACAGGCCCGCGAGGTCCATGCCCTCGGCGAGCAGCGGCAGTTCGTGCAGCGGCAGGCCCAGCTCGCCGAGGACCGCGCGCTGCTCCTGCTCCAGCGCGTACCGCTCGGCGTACTCCGCGGCCTGCTCCAGCAGCGGGTCCACCAGCTTCTCGGCGTTCCCGCCGCGCCGGGCCCCGCCCAGACCGGCCGCCGAGAGCGCCTGTGCGACCGATGAACGCTCCACCGTCCGTGCGAGTTCCAGGTCGGCCGCGTCCAACACCTCCGGGCGGACCATGTTCACGATGACCCGGCCCACCGGCAGCCGTGCCGCGCGGAGTTCCGCGATGCCGTCGGCGGTCTCCTGGACCGGCATCTCCTCCAGCAGCGTCACCAGGTGCACCGCCGTCTCCGGCGACTTCAGCACCCGCATGACGGCCTGCGCCTGATTGTGTATCGGGCCGATCTTCGCGAGGCCCGCCACCTCGTCGTTGACGTTCAGGAAGCGGGTGATGCGGCCGGTCGGCGGGGCGTCCATGACGACGTAGTCGTACGCGAACCTCCCCGACCTGTCCTTGCGGCGCACCGCCTCGCACGCCTTGCCGGTCAGCAGGACGTCCCTGAGGCCGGGCGCGATCGTGGTGGCGAAGTCGATCGCGCCGAGCTTCTTCAGCGCCCGGCCCGCGCCGCCGAGCTTGTAGAACATCTGGAGATAGTCCAGAAGGGCCAGTTCCGGATCGATGGCGAGGGCATACACCTCGCCGCCGCCCGGAGCGACCGCGATCTTCCGCTCCTCGTACGGAAGTGCCTCCGTCTCGAAGAGCTGCGCGATGCCCTGCCGGCCCTCGACCTCCACGAGAAGCGTCCGCTTCCCCTCGGTCGCGAGGGCCAGCGCGAGTGCGGCGGCGACCGTCGTCTTTCCGGTCCCGCCCTTGCCGCTGACGACCTGGAGCCTGCTCACATCTTCGAGACTAACCAGTCCGGGCGACACTCACGCGGGAGGCTGTGGACAACGGGGGCCGTGGTGGGCCGCCGGACCCTCCGGTCGCAGCGGCTACAGTCGCCCTCATGACCAAGAAGTGGGAATACCAGACCGTGCCGCTGCTGATCCACGCCACCAAGCAGATCCTGGACAGCTGGGGCGACCAGGGCTACGAACTCGTCCAGGTCGTGCCCGGCCCGAACCCGGAGTCGCTCGTGGCCTACCTGAAGCGGGAGAAGCCGGAGACGGAGGCGTGAGCGCGGTCGAGGCCAAGCTGGCCGAACTGGGGCTGACCCTGCCGGAGGTCGTACCGCCGCTGGCCGCCTACCAGCCGGCCGTGCAGTCGGGGGTGTACGTCTACACCGCCGGCCAGCTGCCGATGGTGGAGGGCAAGCTGCCGGTCACCGGCAAGGTGGGCGCCGAGGTCACGGCGGAGGAGGCCAAGGAGCTGGCCCGCACCTGCGCGCTGAACGCGCTCGCCGCCGTGAAGTCCGTCACCGGCGACCTGGACCGCATCGCGCGCGTGGTGAAGGTCGTCGGCTTCGTCGCCTCGGCGGCCGACTTCACCGGGCAGCCCGGTGTCGTCAACGGCGCCAGCGAACTGCTCGGCGAGGTGCTCGGCGACAAGGGCGTGCACGCCCGCAGCGCGGTCGGCGTCGCGGTGCTGCCGCTGGACGCGCCGGTCGAGGTGGAGATCCAGGTCGAGCTGGACCGGTAGCCCGCCCCGGCAGGCCCGCTGACCTCGGGTCCCTCTCGAACATTCGCCCTACACGGGATAGCCTCCGGCCATGGCGAACGGTCAGTGGTACCCCCCGGAGTGGCCCGACCGCATCCGCGCGCTCGCGGACGGCAGGCTCACCCCGGTGACCCCGAGGCGCGCGGCCACGGTGCTGCTCCTGAAGGACACCCCGGACGGGCCGGTCGTCCACATGCTGCGCAGACGCGCCTCCATGGCCTTCGCCGGAGGCGCGTACGCCTATCCCGGGGGCGGTGTCGACCCACGGGACGACGACCGCCAGATCCGCTGGGCGGGCCCCACGCGCGCGTGGTGGGCCGAACGGCTCGGCGTCGACGCGGCGGGCGCCCAGGCGATCGTCTGCGCGGCCGTGCGGGAGACGTACGAGGAGGCCGGCGTGCTGCTGGCCGGGCCCGACCCGGACTCGGTCGTCGGCGACACCACCGGCGACGACTGGGAGGCCGACCGGGCCGCCCTGGTCGCGCGCGAGCTGTCCTTCGCCGAGTTCCTCGACCGGCGCGGCCTGGTGCTGCGCTCGGACCTGCTGGGCGCCTGGACCCGGTGGATCACCCCCGAGTTCGAGGCCCGCCGCTACGACACCTGGTTCTTCGTGGCCGCCCTCCCCGAAGGGCAGCGCACCCGCAACGCCTCCACGGAGGCCGACCGCACGGTGTGGATCCGCCCCGAGGAGGCCGCCGCCGGCTACGACAAGGGCGAGCTGCTGATGATGCCGCCCACCGTCGCCACCCTCCGCCAGCTGCTCCCGTACCGCACCGCCGCCGAGGCACTGGCCGCCGCCCCCGCGCGCGACATGACCCCGGTGCTCGCCAGGGCCCGCCTCCAGGACGGAGAGATCGTCCTCTCCTGGCCCGGGCACGACGAGTTCACCAAGCACGTCCCGACCGCCGCGACGCCCCCTGAGACGACCGCTGAGCCGACCGCACCGGCGTCGGCTGAGACGACCGCTGACACGACCGGTGGAGGCCCCGCATGACCGACGCAGCAGCCCTGCCGGGCCAGCCCCGGGGCCAAGTGGTCTCGGGCCCGGCCACCGAACGGGCCGTCAACGTGCTGGCCCCGAACGCCTCCGTGATGACCCTGGACGGCACCAACACCTGGATCGTCGCCGAACCCGACTCCGACCTGGCCGTGGTGATCGACCCCGGGCCGCTGGACGACGGTCATCTGCGCAACGTCGTGGACACGGCCGAGAAGGCCGGCAAGCGCATAGCCCTGACCCTGCTCACCCACGGCCATCCCGACCACGCCGAGGGCGCAGCCCGCTTCGCCGAACTGACCGCCACGCGCGTGCGTGCCCTCGATCCGGCCCTGCGGCTCGGCGACGAGGGCCTGGCCGCCGGAGACGTCGTCACCGTCGGAGGCCTGGAGCTGAGGGTCGTACCGACCCCCGGGCACACCGCGGACTCGCTGTCCTTCCATCTCCCGGCCGACCGGGCGGTGCTCACCGGCGACACCGTCCTCGGGCGCGGTACGACGGTCGTGGCGCACCCCGACGGCCGGCTCGGTGACTACCTGGACTCCCTGCGGCGGCTGAGGTCCCTGACGGTGGACGACGGCGTGCACACCGTCCTGCCGGGTCACGGGCCGGTCCTCGACGACGCCCAGGGCGCCGTCGAGTTCTACCTCGCCCACCGCGCCCACCGGCTGGCCCAGGTGGAGACCGCGGTGGAGAACGGCTACCGGACCCCGGCCCAGGTCGTCGCCCACGTGTACGCCGACGTCGACCGCTCGCTGTGGCCGGCGGCGGAACTGTCGGTCCGGGCCCAGCTGGACTACCTCAGCGAGCACGGGCTGATCTAGTCCGGCCGCGGGGCCTTCACGCCGTGCACGCGCGCGTACTCCGCCGCGAGCCAGGGGCCCAGGTCGTCGACGTACGAGCGCAGGACGTCCGGGTCGCCGACCGGCTCGTAGCCGTACTCGGCCGCCGCGCGCAGCTGTGCGGCCCGCTGCGGGTAGTACGCGCCGAACACCTCGGCCATCTCGCGCAGATCGCTGGTCCAGCCCTGCCAGCGGGGCATGACGAGCGTGAAGCCGGTGCGGACGAGGTGCCGGGACATGAAGCGGACGAGCGGCCGGCGGGCCTCCTCGGTGTCCTCCGCCCCCGCGATCCGCTCCCGCCAGCGCGGCAGCCACCGGGCGAGGTCGCCGTTGGTCTCGCGGGCCAGCAGGGAACCGGGGCGGTAGCGGGGCAGGTGCGCGGCGAGGTCGTCGCCCAGCAGCGGGGTGCACAGGCAGGCGACGAACCAGCCCATGTCGTACCGCTCCAGGTCGCTCAGCAGCCGCTCGCGGCCGTAGAGCAGCGTGCCGACGCCGTCGATCTGCGGGAACTCCCGGTCGACCGCCTCCCCGAGGGCGCGTACGGCGTCCCGGTCGGCGTCGGTCGGCTCCTCGCGCAGGGCGAGCAGGAGGTCCAGGTCGCTGCGCCCCACGCGCGCGGTGCCGCGCGGGATCGACCCGTAGAGGTAGGCGCTGTGCAGGCGGGCGCCGAAGACGGCCGGCAGCCGGTCGCGGACGGCGGCCACGACCGGGCGGAAGGCGGGCCCCACGCGCGCGAGGGAGCCCTCGCGGACGAAGTGGCCCCGGGCGTCGACGCCCCTGGGGGTGGGAAGGACGGTCACGGACCCACTGTGCCGTCCGCTCACGCCCTGGTCAGCCGAGTTTCACTGCCGGGACCCGCGTCAGCGCGACCGCTTCGCCAGCCTCTCGACGTCCAGCAGGATCACGGCCCGCGCCTCCAGGCGGAGCCAGCCGCGCTGGGCGAAGTCCGCCAGCGCCTTGTTCACGGTCTCGCGGGAGGCGCCGACCAGCTGGGCCAGCTCCTCCTGGGTGAGGTCGTGGACGACGTGGATGCCCTCCTCGGACTGCACGCCGAAGCGGCGGGAGAGGTCCAGCAGGGCGCGCGCCACGCGGCCGGGAACGTCGGAGAAGACCAGGTCGGACATGGCGTCGTTGGTCTTGCGCAGACGGCGGGCGACGGCGCGCAGCAGGGCGCCGGCGACCTCGGGCCGGGCGTTCAGCCAGGGCTGGAGGTCGCCGTGGCCGAGACCGAGCAGCTTGACCTCGGTCAGCGCGGTCGCGGTGGCCGTACGGGGGCCCGGGTCGAACAGCGACAGCTCGCCGATCAGCTCGCCGGGGCCGACGACGGCGAGCATGTTCTCGCGGCCGTCGGGGGAGGTCCGGTGCAGCTTGACCTTGCCCTCGGTGACGACGTACAGCCGGTCCCCGGGGTCACCCTCGTGGAACAGGGAGTCGCCGCGTGCGAGGGTCACCTCACTCATGGAGGCGCGAAGCTCCGCGGCCTGCTCGTCGTCGAGAGCCGCGAAGAGCGGGTTGCGCCGCAGAACGTCGTCCACTGAGTTCTCTCCTTGTCGACCTGCTCAGAGGATCTTGCTCCCCCGAGTGCCAGGGGACCGTGTTCCCCATTTTGCCGGACGGTCCAAACAGTGTGATCTGTCACAAGGATGCCGCACAGGTGTCCCGGGGTAAGCGCCAGGGGTCCGATCGGGGGCCGCTCAGCGGGCTCCGGGGCGGATGTCCGTGCCGGGCTTTAGGCTGGCCGGGTGTCCAAATCGCCGGTGAGAGCACAGGGCAAGGGGGCTGGGCGGGTGGTTGCACGGCATGATTCCGCTGTGGGCGAACAGGATCCCGGTGGAAGTAATAAAACAGGCAAATCGGCTAAAAAGGCTGCCGCCTCCGTGAAGCGCACCTCCGGCGCGGGGAAGGCGCCGGCCGCCACCGAGGCGACGGACGCGGAGAGGGTGCCGGACGCGAACGAGACGCCTTCGGGAGAGACGGCGCCGACCGCGCAGAAGACGCCCGCCGCGAAGAAGGCGCCTGCCGTGAAGAGGACGCCCGCCGCGAAGAAGGCAACCGCGGTCGAGAAGACGCCCGCCGCGAAGAAGACCCCCGCCGCGAAGAAGACCCCCGCAGCCAAGAAGACACCCGTCGCGAAGAAGACCGCGGCCGTCGAGAAGGCCCCCGCGGCCAAGAAGGCCCCCGCGGCCAAGAAGGCCCCCGCGGCCAAGAAGGCCCCCGCGGCCAAGAAGACCCCGGCCATGAAGAAGGCCGCCGTCGTGAAGAGGGCCGTGTCCGTCGAGAAGCCCGCCAAGAAGGCCGCCCCCGTCAAGAAGATCGCCGTCGCGTCCCCGTCCGGCGAGTCCCCCACCGCCCTGGTCCGCCGCGCCCGCCGGATCAACCGCGAGCTGGCCGAGGTGTACCCGTACGCCCACCCGGAGCTGGATTTCGAGAACCCCTTCCAGATGCTCGTCGCCACCGTGCTGTCGGCCCAGACCACCGATCTGCGCGTCAACCAGACCACCCCCGGGCTCTTCGCCAAGTACCCGACCCCCGAGGACCTCGCCGCCGCCAACCCGGAGGAGGTCGAGGAGATCCTGCGCCCCTGCGGCTTCTTCCGGGCCAAGACCAAGTCGGTCATAGGGCTCTCCAAGGCGCTCGTCGAGAACTTCGGCGGCGAGGTGCCCGGCACGCTGGAGGAACTGGTCACGCTGCCCGGCGTGGGCCGCAAGACCGCGTTCGTCGTCCTCGGCAACGCCTTCGGCCGGCCGGGGATCACCGTGGACACCCACTTCCAGCGGCTGGTCCGGCGCTGGCGGTGGACCGACGAGACCGACCCCGACAAGATCGAGGCCGCCGTCGGCGCGCTCTTCCCGAAGAGCGACTGGACCGACCTGTCCCACCACGTGATCTGGC
Source organism: Streptomyces sp. NPDC004658 (assembly GCF_040609555.1). Lineage (NCBI taxonomy): Bacteria > Bacillati > Actinomycetota > Actinomycetes > Kitasatosporales > Streptomycetaceae > Streptomyces > Streptomyces sp. NPDC004658. The sequence goes on along the minus strand of NZ_JBEXKG010000003.1, from coordinate 120,453 downwards.
ACGGCCGCCGTATCTGCCACGCCCGCAAGCCCGCCTGCGGCGCCTGCCCGATCGCCCCGCTCTGCCCGGCCTACGGCGAGGGCGAGACCGACCCGGAGAAGGCGAAGAAGCTGCTGAAGTACGAGAAGGGCGGCTTCCCCGGGCAGCGGCTGAAGCCCCCGCAGGCCTACCTCGACGCGGGCGGCACCCCGGCGCCGCCGCTGGGGGCCGCGTGACGGAACGATCTCGGGGCCTCGGGTCGTTGGAGAGGGCAGAGCGACGGGGGTGGCGATGACGAGGGCAAGCGACACAGAGGGCGGTCCGGTGGCGCTCAGCAGGGAAGGGCTTCCGGACTGGCTGGAGCCCGTCGTGCGCGCAGCCGAGACGATCCAGCCGCTCCAGCTGAGCCGCTTCCTGCCGCCGGAGAACGGCTCGGGGCGGCAGTCGGCCGTGCTGATCCTGTTCGGCGAGGGGGAGCGCGGCCCGGAGCTGCTGCTCATGGAGCGCGCGGGCTCGCTGCGCTCCCACGCCGGGCAGCCGTCGTTCCCGGGCGGCGCGCTGGATCCGGAGGACGGCGATCCGCAGGGCGAGGGCCCCCTGCGGGCCGCGCTGCGCGAGGCCGAGGAGGAGACCGGGCTCGACCCCTCCGGCGTGCAGCTCTTCGGCGTGCTGCCGAGGCTGTACATCCCGGTCAGCGGCTTCGTCGTCACGCCCGTGCTGGGCTGGTGGCGCAAGCCCAGCCCGGTCGGTGTCGTCGACCCGAACGAGACCGCGCGGGTCTTCACCGTCCCCGTGGCCGATCTCACGGACCCCGCTCACCGCGCCACCGCCGTCCACCCCCGTGGCCACAGCGGCCCGGCATTCCTGGTCGAATCGGCCCTGGTGTGGGGGTTCACCGCCGGAGTGATCGACCGCCTGCTCCACTTCGCGGGCTGGGAGCGCCCCTGGGACCGCAGCAAGCAGGTCCCGCTCGACTGGCACGCATGACAGGGTGATCCCGTGAACGTGCTGGACATCCTGCTGCTGGTCGCGGCCGTGTGGTTCGCGGTGGTGGGCTACCGCCAGGGCTTCGTCGTCGGCATCCTGTCGGTGATCGGATTCCTGGGCGGCGGCCTGGTCGCCGTGTACGCGCTGCCCGTCATCTGGGACGCCGTGACCGGCAAGGCGGAGGTCAGCACCACCGCCGCCGTCGTGGCCGTGGTCGTCGTGATCGTCTGTGCCTCCGTGGGCCAGGCCCTGACCACCCATCTCGGCAACAAGCTGCGCCGGCACATCACCTGGTCCCCGGCGCGCGCCCTGGACGCCACCGGCGGCGCCCTGGTCAACGTCGTCGCGATGCTCCTGGTCGCCTGGCTGATCGGCTCCGCCCTGGCCGGTACGACGCTGCCGACGCTCGGCAGGGAGGTCCGCGGCTCCAAGGTGCTCCTCGGGGTCTCCCGGGCGCTGCCCGCGCAGGCCGACACCTGGTTCGCGGACTTCTCCTCCGTGCTCGCGCAGAACGGCTTCCCGCAGGTCTTCAGCCCCTTCTCCAACGAGCCGATCAAGGACGTGCAGCCGCCCGACCCGGCCCTGGAGAGCAGCCCGGTCGCCTTCCGCGCCCAGCGCTCCATCGTCAAGGTCACCGGGACCGCCCAGAGCTGCGGCAAGGTCCTGGAGGGCAGCGGGTTCGTCTTCGCCGACCGCCGGGTGATGACCAACGCGCACGTCGTCGGCGGGGTCGACGCGCCGCGCGTGCAGATAGGCGGAGAGGGCCGCAGGTACGACGCGAGGGTCGTGCTGTACGACTGGAAGCGCGACATCGCCGTACTCGACGTACCCGACCTCAAGGCGACCGCCCTGCGGTTCACCTCGCAGGACGCGACCGGGGGTGACGGCGCGATCGTCGCGGGCTTCCCCGAGAACGGGTCGTACGACGTGCGTGCCGCGCGGGTGCGCGGGCGCATCACCGCGAACGGCCCCGACATCTACCACCGCGGCACGGTCCGCCGCGACGTCTACTCCCTGTACGCCACCGTCCGCCAGGGCAACTCCGGCGGCCCGCTGCTCACTCCGGACGGCAAGGTGTACGGCGTGGTGTTCGCCAAGTCCCTCGACGACGCGGACACCGGCTACGCCCTGACGGCGGACGAGATCCAGGCCGACATCCAGCGGGGGCGTACGGCGAACGAGCAGGTGGGTACGGACAGCTGCGCCCTGTAGGGCCGCGGCGCGTTCAGCCCCGCGGGTGACGCAGGCGCACCGAGACCCAGCGGGCCCGGCGGCGCAGGATGCGTGGGATCCCCACCCGCAGGTCCGCTTCCGCGAGTTGCGGGGTGCCTCGCTGAGGCGTGCTCAGGCCCGTGGCCGAGCGGCGGTTGCGGGGTGCGTCACTGTAGTCGTGCGTCCAGCCCATACCCCGACGTGTGCCCCCGCCCCAAGGTCGATAACCGCCTGCGCGCCCCCCAATTGGCCTATGCGGCAGGCATGTGGCCGTTCGGGGGACAACTGTTCAGGAAATCGGATACTCCACGCATCGGACCTTCACCCCACGGTCACCGAACGGGCGCCCGACACCTCACCGGTCGGGTTCGGGGTCCTTGAGCCAGTTGATCAGTTCGGTGGAGAACGCCGCCGGGTCCTCCTCGTGCGGGAAGTGGCCGAGCCCGTCGAACAGCCGCCAGCGGTACGGCGCTTCGACGTACTCGCCCGAACCGGCCGCGCTGCGCGTCCGGGTGACCGGGTCCAGCGAGCCGTGCAGATGCAGCGTCGGCACCCGCACCGGCCGCTTCATCCGGCGGTAGAACTGCACACCGTCCGGCCGGGCCAGCGAACGCACCAGCCAGCGGTACGGCTCGATCGCGCAGTGCGCGGTGGACGGGATGCACATGGCCCGCTGGTACGTCTCCACGGCCGCGTCCTCCGGCGGCCGCGGCCCGGACCAGTCGCGGATCAGCCGGCCCGTCAGCGCGCCCTCGTCCGCGGTGAGTTGGCGCTCGGGGATCCAGGGCCGCTGGAACCCCCAGATGTAGGAGTTGGCGGCCGTCTGCCGGGCGTCCCGCAGCATCGCCGCGCGCCAGCGCCGCGGATGCGGCATGGACGCCACGGCCAGGCGCCGCACGAGTTTGGGCCGCATGGCCGCCGCCGTCCACGCCAGATAGCCGCCGAGGTCGTGGCCGACCAGCGCGGCGTCCGGCTCACCCAGCGAGCGGATCACCCCGGTGACGTCCAGCGCGAGGTTGGCCGGGTCGTACCCGCGGGGCGTGCGGTCGCTGCCGCCGACGCCCCGCAGATCCATCGCCACCGCCCGGTAGCCCGCGTCGGCGAGCGCGGTCAGCTGGTGCCGCCACGTCCACCAGAACTGCGGGAAGCCGTGCAGGAGCAGGACCAGCGGGCCGTCACCGAGTTCGGCGATGTGGAAGCGCGCGCCGTTCGCGGCGACGTCCCTGTGGCTCCAGGGACCTTCGATCCGTACGGCCGAGGGAGCGGCGGGGTCCGTCATGACGACGAGCGTGCCACAGCCTCGATCGCCGCGGGAGCGCGGTCCTCGGGCAGCTCCGGACGCGGGTGCGGCTTGGCGTTCTGCAGGACGCCCGCCGACTGCTTCATCGAGGCCGCCACCTTCTGCGGGCCCTGGCCCTTCTTGGCCTTCTTCGCGAACACCGTGCCGATGAGGGCGAGGAGGCCGGCGACCAGCACGTTGGCCGCGAAGGACAGCACGAAGCAGATCGCCAGGTTCCAGTGGCTCCAGGTGCGGATGCCGTAGGCCAGGGCGAAGTTGAGCATCGGCAGGGAGAACACCAGTACCGCGCCCGCCAAGGAGAAGGCGCCGCCGCTCACCGCGCCGCGCTTCACGTCCTGTTTGAGCTGGGCCTTGGCCAGCGCGATCTCGTCGTGCACCAGCGCCGACAATTCGGTCGTCGCCGAGGCGAACAGCTGGCCGATGCTGCGTTCGGCGCCGACCGGGCTGCCGTCGGGTGCGCTCATCGCGTTCTCCCTCAGAGGTCTCTCGTGGGTCTTACGTACCGTCTTGCGTACCGTCTTGATTTGTACCGTCTCGTCAGATCATGCCGGACGGCCGTCCTCCTCGCCTGCCCCGCCCGGTACTTCCCGAAGCCCGTGGCGCGCTTCGGCGGCGAGCCGGCGGTGTTCGGCGGCCTTGCGCTCGTGGATCTCGGCCATCCGGAGGTGGTACGCCGGGTCGTCCTGCTCGTAGACGTCCGGGACGCCGTCGCGGTCCTCGTCGCGCTCCTCCTCCTCGCACAGCCTGCGGTACCTGGCGTTGCGCAGCTTCAGCAGCACCGTGGCGCACGCCGCGGCGATCAGCGACCCGGTGAGGACGGCCGCCTTCACCTCGTCGGTCAGGACGGTGTCGCCCTCGAAGGCCAGCTCGCCGATGAGCAGCGAGACCGTGAAGCCGATCCCGGCGAGCGACGCCACCGCGAAGACGTCGGCCCACGCCAGTTCCTCGCTGAGCCGTGCGCGGGTGAAGCGGACGGTCAGCCAGGTGCCGCCGAAGATGCCGGCCGTCTTGCCCACGACCAGACCGAGCACCACACCGAGCGTCTCGGGCCTTGTGAACACGTCCCCGAGCGCCCCGCCGGATATCGGCACACCGGCGCTGAACAGCGCGAACAGCGGTACGGCGAGCCCTGCGGACAGGGGCCGCACCAGATGCTCGACACGCTCGGCCGGCGAGCGCTCCTCACCCTCCCGGGTGGTGCAGCGCAGCATCAGGCCCATCGCCACGCCGGCGATGGTGGCGTGCACGCCGCTGTTGTACATCAGCGCCCAGACGACGACGCCGAGCGGCACGTACACGTACCAGCCGCGTACGCCCTTGCGCAGCAGCAGCCAGAAGAGCGCGAGGCCGACGGCGGCCCCGCCGAGGGCGGCGAAGTTCAGCCGGCCGGTGAAGAAGACCGCGATGATCAGGATGGCGAAGAGGTCGTCGACGACCGCGAGGGTGAGCAGGAAGGCGCGCAGGGCGCTGGGCAGCGAGGTGCCGATGACCGCGAGGACGGCGAGCGCGAAGGCGATGTCGGTGGCGGTGGGCACCGCCCAGCCCTGCGGGGAGCCGTGCCCGGCGACGGCGGTGAGGGTGTAGACGAGTGCCGGTACGGCCATCCCGCACAGCGCCGCCGCCACGGGCAGCACGGCCGCCCTGGGGTCGCGCAGATCGCCGGCGACCAGCTCGCGCTTGAGCTCGATGCCGGCGACGAAGAAGAACACGGCGAGCAGGCCGTCGGCGGCCCAGTGGGCGACGGAGAGGTTCAGGCCGAGGGCTTCGGGGCCGGCGTGGAAGTGGCTGACGGTCTCGTAGCTGTGGTGGATGCCCGGCACGTTCGCCCAGATGAGCGCGGCCACGGCGGCGAGGAGCAGCAGGACACCGCCGACGGTCTCGGTGCGCAGCGCGTCCGCGACGAAGGACCGCTCGGGCAGCGACAGGCGGCCGAGGGCCTTGCGGGGGCGGGTGCGGGGCGCGGTCACGGGAGACCTCCGGGGCAGGCGGGACTCACATGCCGACCAGACTTCCCGGCGCATCTGGCGTGCCGCTTCCCACGGCACTTTGTTTAGTTTATCTAAGGTGCCGCGCGTCCGGGTCCTGTGATCCTCACCGTAGCCACCCGGGGGGCACCCGGCACGTTCGCCGGCCGGGTGCCCCCCGGGGTGCCGCTCACTCCTCCCGGTCCGCTCAGTCCTCGCTGGGCGCCGCGGGCAGCTTTGCCTGGATGAGGTCCATGACGGTGGAGTCCGTCAGCGTGGTCACGTCACCGAGCTGGCGGTTCTCGGCGACGTCCCGCAGCAGGCGGCGCATGATCTTGCCGGAGCGGGTCTTCGGCAGCTCCGCCACCGGCAGGATCCGCTTGGGCTTGGCGATCGGGCCGAGCGTGGCGCCGACGTGGTCGCGCAGCTCGCCGATGAGCGTCTCGTTCTCCGAGGCCGTGCCGCGCAGGATGACGAACGCGACGATGGCCTGGCCGGTGGTCTCGTCGGCGGCACCGACGACGGCGGCCTCGGCGACCGACGGGTGCGAGACGAGCGCCGACTCCACCTCGGTGGTGGAGATGTTGTGCCCGGAGACGAGCATCACGTCGTCCACCCGGCCCAGCAGCCAGATGTCCCCGTCGTCGTCCTTCTTCGCGCCGTCACCGGCGAAGTACTTGCCCTCGAAGCGGGACCAGTAGGTGTCGAGGAACCGCTGGTCGTCGCCCCAGATGGTGCGCAGCATCGACGGCCACGGCTCGGTCAGCACCAGGTAGCCACCGCCGCCGTCGGGCACCTCGTTCGCCTCGTCGTCGACGACGGTCGCGCTGATGCCGGGCAGCGGGCGCTGCGCCGAACCGGGCTTGGCCTCGGTGACGCCGGGCAGCGGCGAGATCATCATGGCGCCGGTCTCGGTCTGCCACCAGGTGTCCACGACCGGTGTCCGGTCGGCGCCGATGTGCTTGCGGTACCAGATCCACGCCTCGGGGTTGATGGGCTCGCCCACCGAGCCGAGGACGCGCAGGGAGGACAGGTCGAACTTGGCGGGGATGTCGTCGCCCCACTTCATGAACGTCCGGATCGCGGTCGGCGCCGTGTAGAGGATCGTGACCTTGTACTTCTGCACGATCTCCCAGAACCGGCCCTGGTGCGGGGTGTCCGGCGTGCCCTCGTACATCACCTGCGTCGCGCCGTTGGCCAGCGGGCCGTACACGATGTACGAATGCCCGGTCACCCAGCCGACGTCGGCCGTGCACCAGTACACGTCCGTCTCCGGCTTCAGGTCGAAGACCGCCCAGTGGGTGTAGGCCGTCTGGGTGAGGTAGCCGCCGGAGGTGTGCAGGATGCCCTTCGGCTTCCCGGTCGTGCCGGAGGTGTAGAGGATGAACAGCGGGTGCTCGGCCTCGAACGCCTCCGGGGTGTGCTCGGCCGACTGGCGCCCGACGAGGTCGTCCCACCACACGTCCCGGCCCTCGGTCCAGGCCACCTCCTGGCCGGTGCGGCGGACCACGAGCACGTGCTCGACGTTGTCCACCTTGCCGATCGCCTCGTCCACCGCCGGCTTGAGCGCGGACGGCTTGCCGCGCCGGTAGCCGCCGTCGGCCGTGATGATCACCTTGGCGTCCGCGTCCTTGATCCGGGTCGCGAGCGCGTCCGCCGAGAAGCCGCCGAAGACGACCGAGTGCGCGGCGCCGATCCGGGCCGAGGCCAGCATCGCGATCGCGGTCTCCGGGATCATCGGCATGTAGATGGCGACGCGGTCGCCCTTGCGCACGCCCAGCTCGAGCAGGGCGTTGGCGGCCTTGGAGACCTCGTCCTTCAGCTCCGCGTAGGTGATCGCGCGGCTGTCGCCGGGCTCCCCCTCGAAGTGGATGGCGACGCGGTCCCCGTGCCCGGCCTCCACATGCCGGTCCACACAGTTGTAGGCGACGTTCAGCTCGCCGTCCTTGAACCACTTCGCGAACGGAGGGTTCGACCAGTCCAGCGTCTCGGTCGGTTCCTTGGCCCAGGTCAGCCGGCGGGCCTGCTCGGCCCAGAAGCCGAGCCTGTCAGCCTTGGCCTGTTCATACGCCTCCGCGGTGACGTTGGCGTGCGCGGCCAGGTCGGCGGGGGGCGCGAACCTGCGTTCTTCCTTGAGCAGGTTGGCCAGGCTCTCGTTGCTCACGACATCTCCCTTTCGAAGGGTGTCCGTTGTGTCCCAGGCCACAGCTCATCAGACGCGGGGGTCCGATGACAAGGGTCGACGGAAAAATTGGTTTAGACCTGTCCGTGGCTCGTGACCGGCACCGCTTCCTCAGCCTCCTCACCTCCGCCGATGCCTCCCGCGACGTCCTCGAACACCGTTCCCTCATCCGTCCCCGCGAGCAGATAGGCCTGGGCCTCGCCCACGTGGAAATACATGCCGTGCAGTTCCAGTGCCCCCTCGGCCAGCGCCCGGGCCACCGAGGCGTGCTCCCTCAGATGAGCCAGCTGCTGGACGACGTTCGCCAGGCACAGCAACTCCACCGTGTCCGCGGGCTCCCGGCCGGCCAGCCGGGGCCGCTCGGGGTGATCGCCGGCCGTCCGCGCCAGGCTCGGCAGCCCGTGCCGCAGCCACCGCTGGAGCGGGGTGCTGTCCCCCTGGCCGGCCCCCGTGGTCAGCAGCGCCTGCATCGCCCCGCACCCGGAGTGCCCGCACACGGTGATGGAACGCACCCCGAGCACGTCCACCGCGTACTCGATGGCCGCGGCCACCGAGTCGTCGCCGTGCTCCTCGCCCGGCGGCGGCACCAGGTTGCCGACGTTGCGGACGACGAACAGGTCACCGGGACCGCTTGCGGTGATCATCGATGTGACGAGCCGGGAGTCGGCGCAGGTCAGGAAGAGCTGGGAGGGCCGCTGGCCCTCCCGGGCGAGCCGCGCCAGCTCCTCCCGCACCAGCGGCGCGGTGTTCCGCTGGAACGAGCTGATGCCACGGGCCAGCTCCCGGCCGGCCCCCGGCCCTTCCGGAACGGCCGGGGCCGCGGCGAAGCAGGCCTGGTGGTTGCGCCAGGGGGTCCAGGGGCCGCACCGGCACTCGGTGGCCGGGGTCTGCTCGGCGGTCCGGATCCCGTCGCGCCGGCCCGCGAGCTCGGCCGTGCCTCCCCGTGCGATGTGGGAGCTGCGCCAGTCCTGCAGCGACTCGTACGCCGCGTGGTCCATGAACGAACCGTCCAACTCCACGACGGCGTGGGCGCCTTGGGGTACGAGATGCAGGGTTCGGCTGAGCCGGGGCACCGCGAGGAACGTCAGCTGGCCTCGGACGCGTACGTGATGGACTCCTTCCTTCTCGTGGTGGGTGATGCGGGTGCGGGCGAGGCGGTGCAGGGCGACGGCGACCGCCACGGCGACCCCGAGGAACACGCCTTGCAGGACGCCGAGGAACACCACGCCGAGTGTGGTCGCGGCGTAGACCGGCACTTCGCGGTGGCGCGTCACCGTGCGGATGTGGTGCAGGGACACCATCTGGATGCCGACGGCCATCACCAGGGCGGCGAGGGAGGCGAGCGGGATCTCCTCCAGGACGGGGACCATCAGCAGCGCGGCGACTACTACGAGAACGCCGTGCACCATCGTGGAGTTCCGGCTGACGGCACCTGAATTCACGTTCGCGGTACTGCGCACCGCCACCCCCGCGATCGGCAGCCCGCCGAGGGCTCCGGAGACGATATTGGCGGCGCCCTGGCCGAGCAGCTCCCGGTCCAGGTCGGAGCGGCCGACGCGGGACTGCGGGCCGGTGCGGGCGGCGACCAGCTTGTCCACGGCCACCGCGCCGAGCAGCGACTGCACGCTGCACACCAGGGTGGTGGTGAGCACCGCGGCCACCAGGCCGAGCGCCGGGCCCTCGGGCAGTCCGGCCAGGGCGTGGCTGTGCCAGGACGGCAGCTCGACCCGGGGGAGGCTCAGGCCCGTGAGGGCGGCGGTGGCGGCGGCTCCGGTGACGGCGACGAGGGCGGCCGGCACCTTGCGCAGCAGCCGGCCGGCACGGCCGGGCAGGCGGGGCCAGGCCAGCAGCAGGGCCAGGGTGAGCACGCTCATCGACACGGCGGCCGGATCGAGGCCGGCCAACTGGGCGGGCAGCGCTCGCAGATTGGCGAGGACGGAGCTGTCCGGGCTGCCGCCGAGGACGATGTGCAGCTGGGCCACGGCGATGGTGATGCCGATGCCGGCCAGCATGCCGTGCACCACGGCCGGACTGACCGCGAGCGCGCCGCGCGCCACCCGCAGGCAGCCGAGCCCGAGTTGGGCGAGGCCGGCCAGGACGGTGATGCCGCAGGTGACCCGCCAGCCGTAACGGTGGATCAGGTCGGCGGTGACCACCGTCAGTCCGGCGGCGGGTCCGCTGACCTGGAGGGGGCAGCCGCCCAGCCGTCCGACGACGATTCCGCCGACCGCGGCGGCGACGAGGCCGGCCTGGAGCGGGGCGCCGGTGGCCAGGGCGATACCGAGGGAGAGCGGCAGGGCGATCAGGAAGACCGCGACGGCCGCGGACAGGTCGGCGCCCGCGACGGGGAAGCGGCGGCGGGTCGGTACGGGGTTGTGCGGCGGTTGGGGGTGCGGGGTGTGAGGGGGTGCGCAGGCGGACATGTTCCCGTCTCCTCCGGGGCGGCGCGGTCGCGGACTGGGTGGGGCCCGCGGCGATGGGCGGGCTCGGTCGCGGCCGTGGGTCACGGCGTACAGCGGCGGGATGGATCAATGATCGGTAAAAGAACCGTAATCCCAAGTAAAGCCAAAGCATAGCTTTATGGGGCAAATGGGGTGGAAGATCGCCCGCTGGAGTGAAGTGAGCATTTGATCGGCTTGTCGTACTAATTCCTTCTCGCTCTCGTGCGACCTTGACGGCGCTGCCGGTACGAGCCCGGCACATCACCAGAAAAAGGCCCTCGCCAGCGTGTGCCTGAGAGAAGGAAGAAGGTGGGCGGAACATGGCCGCCACCCAGAGGATCGCCGTCGGCGCCATGGTCGCCGCGGCCTGTGCGGCGTCGTTCGCCGGTTGTGCGACCGACTCCAGCGGCACGAAGGAAGGGGCGCCCGGCCCGGGGCAGGGGGCGCCGGCGCCGGGCAGCGTGCTCCGGCTGATCGGCGACGGTTCCACCGCCTACACGGGGTCCCAGCCGCATCTGCCCCGGCCCGAGCGGATGAGCCCGGGTCAGAAGCCCCCGCAGTTCGTCGTGTTCTCCTGGGACGGCGCGGGCGAGGACAGCCAGAAGCTGTTCTCGCACTTCCGCGAGGTCGCCAAGGAGAACAACGCGACCATGACGTACTTCCTCAGCGGCGTGTACCTCCTGCCGGAGGAGAAGCGCGACCTGTACAAACCCCCGCAGCACGCCCCGGGCCGCTCCGACATCGGCTTCAACGACGAGCAGGGCATCACCGACACCCTCGAACAGGTGCGGCTGGCCTGGCTGGAGGGCAACGAGATCGGCACCCACTTCAACGGCCACTTCTGCGGGCCCGACGGCGGGGTCGGCACCTGGTCGGTGGAGGAGTGGAAGAGCGAGATCGCCCAGGCGAAGAAGTTCGTGAAGTCCTGGCGGACCAACACCGGCATGAAACGGGCGGCTCCGCTGCCCTTCGACTACGACAAGGAGCTGATCGGCGCCCGCACCCCCTGCCTGGAAGGCCGGAAGAACTTCGTCAAGGCCGCCCGCCAGCTGGGCTTCCGCTACGACTCCAGCGGGGTCGACAACCAGGTCTGGCCCAAGAAGAAGGACGGCCTGTGGGACCTGTCGATGCAGCTGGTGCCCTTCCCCGGCCACACCTATGAACAGCTGACCATGGACTACAACTTCATGGTCAACCAGTCCGGCACCAAGACCCAGGGCGACCCCGACAAGTTCGACTACTGGGGCGGCCAGATGCGCGACGGACTCATCAAGGGCTTCTACCGCGCCTACGACGGCAACCGCGCGCCCCTCATCATCGGCAACCACTTCGAGTCCTGGAACGGCGGCACCTACATGCGCGCCGTGGAGGACGTGGTCAAGGAGGTGTGCACCAAGCCCGAGGTGCGCTGTGTCTCCTTCCGTCAGCTGGCCGACTGGCTCGATGCCCAGGACCCGGGGGCCCTGGCGAAGCTGCGCACCCTGAAGGTGGGCGAGGCCCCCCGCCAGGGCTGGGAGTCCTTCCTGTCCGGCCGCCCGGCCCCGGCGCCCAAGGGCGTGCCCGGGGCGCCGGCGGACGAGCCGTAGAGGTCGGGCGGACGCCGCCGCGCCCCGGCCACGTCAGGCCGGTGGCGCCGCGCTCCGGCCGGGTCAGGCCGGCGTCGCCACGCTCTCGCCGAGCACGAAGTGGGGGTCGACCTGCGCCGCCAGGTCGGCCCCGGTGCGCTCGTTGCCCCAGGACTCGGCGTTCTTCAGGTGGAAGTGCACCATCTGGCGGGTGTAGCGCTCCCAGTCGCGCTGCTCGTAGGTGGCGTCGACGGTGGCCTTGAGCAGGTCCAGAGCGCGGGCGTTGGCTTCCTCCAGGAGCGCGAACCGGGGTGGGCGGCCCTTCTCCATGGCGCGCACCCAGTCCGAGCGCCCGACCGTCACGAGCAGGTCGTCCCCGACCTCGTCGCGCAGGAAGTCGAGGTCGTCGGGGTCCTGGATCTTGTTGCCGACGACCTTGAGGGCGACGCCGAAGTCGCGGGCGTACTCCTTGTACTGGCGGTAGACGGAGACCCCCTTCCGGGTCGGTTCGGCGACGAGGAACGTCATGTCGAAGCGGGTGAACAGGCCGGAGGCGAAGGAGTCGGAACCGGCCGTCATGTCGACCACGACGTACTCGCCGGGGCCGTCGACGAGGTGGTTCAGGAACAGCTCCACCGCTCCCGTCTTGGAGTGGTAGCAGGCGACCCCCAGGTCGGCGTCCGTGAAGGGGCCCGTGACCATCAAACGGGCGGCGCCGCCGTCGAGTTCCACCGGGCGCGCGCAGGCGTCGTACACCGGGTTGGGCTCGCGCACCCCGACCAGCCGCGAACCCTCGCCGGGCGGGGTCGTCTTGATCATCGTCGCGGCCGAGGCGATGCGCGGGTTGGTGCCGCGCAGGTAGTCCTTGATCAGCGTCAGCTGTTCGCCCATGGCGGGCAGCGCCGCCGTCTCCTCCTCGCCGAGGCCGAGTGCGGGGCCGAGGTGCTGGTTGATGTCCGCGTCGATGGCGACCACCGGGGCGCCGGAGGCGACGAGATGGCGGATGAAGAGGGAGGAGAGCGTGGTCTTGCCGCTGCCGCCCTTTCCGACGAAAGCAATTTTCATGTTCACCAAGGGTAGTCGCGTGGTAGCTGTACGTGCCATGAGGCAGTGAAGAAGACCACTCCTTCGTGGGGTGAGTCGCCGGGGTGCGTAGTGTCGTACTCATGAGTACGACAGGCGCGACCGCCGATCCGCTCGCGGCCCTGGGCACGCTGCCCGGCGTGGCCGAGTCCGTTGAGTCCGTGCGCAAGGCCGTGGACCGGGTCTACGGGCACCGGGTCATGCGACGTCGCAGCAACGAGATCACCTCCGAGGCGGCCCTGCGCGGCGCCCGTGGCTCGGCGGCGCTGTCCGGCGCGGACTGGGCCCTGGAGGAGGTGCGCCGCCGCACCGACTTCGGCGTCGACGCCGAGGCCCGCGTGATGGGCGCGGCCCTGAGGCTCACCGCGGAGGCGGGACAGCTGCTCTCCATCTGGCGCCAGTCACCCCTGCGGGTGCTGGCCCGGCTGCACCTGGTGGCCGCGGCGAGCGGTGAGGACCAGGTCGGCAGGCCGCGCCTGGCGGGCGAGCCGGTCGACGAGCCGCTGGTCGAGCTGCCACTGCCGGACGCCGGGGAGGTATCGGGCCGGCTGGAGGGGCTGGCGGACCTGATCATCGCCGGCACCTCCGCGCCCGCGCTGGTCACGGCCGCCGTGGTGCACGGCGAACTGCTCGCGCTGCGCCCCTTCACGTCCCACAACGGGCTGGTCGCGCGTACGGCCGAGCGGATCGTGCTGATCGGCAGCGGACTGGACCCGAAGGCGATCTGCCCGGCCGAGGTCGGCCACGCCGAACTGGGCCGCGCCTCCTACCTGGCCGCTCTGGACGGGTACGTCTCCGGCACCCCCGAGGGCATGGCGGCCTGGATCGCCCACTGCGGCCGGGCGGTCGAACTGGGCGTACGCGAGTCGACGGCGGTCTGCGAGGCGCTGCAGCGCGGCGCGGCCTGAGAAGGCCGAAGGCCCCGGGCGGCGGAAGGGCCAGGCGGTCCGGTCGATGGGAGGTCCGGGCGGTGGGAGGTCCTGGCGGTGGAAGGGCTGGGCGGTCCGGGTGATGGGAGGTCCAGGCCGAGGAAGGTCCGGACGCCGAAGGTCTGGACACGGACGTCCCTGACGACGGGGAAGCGCGGTGGCCGGCTGGGAGCCTCGGGCGGCGGGAGTCCGGACAAGGGTTGCGGCGGTACGAGTGCTCGTACCGCCGCTGGCATGATCACCGGGTTACCAAGCGTCCTCGATGTTCGCCCATCAGGTCGGGGTGCTTTGCCCGTCACCTGGTGCGGCTGGCCCGTAATCGACGGGTCGACGTCGCGTGGGTGCCCGGTGTTCATGCTGGGTCCGTGGGGCCAATGCGTAGTGGTAGGGGATCCTCTCGGATGTCCTTTGGTCTCGCGGGCCTAGGTTCTTTGTACCGCGAGCCGGGAGGAAGCGGAACCCCTGCCTGCACTTCTTTACTTTCGGGTTCAAACAGGGTGAAACGGGCGCCTGTTCAGGCGGTGCCACGGCGTCGGCTCGTGTACCAGACGAGGCCGGCGGTCGCCGCCGCCGCTCCTATGGCCGCCGCGGCGACCAGCGCCGGGCGGGCCGGGACGGAGAACGCGGGCAGCCGCTTCTTGAGGCGCACCGGGTGGCGGAACTCCAGGATCGGCCACCCGCGGGCGGACGCCTCCCGGCGCAGCGCGCGGTCCGGGTTCACGGCGTGCGGGTGCCCGACGGCCTGGAGCATCGGCAGATCGGTCGCCGAGTCGCTGTAGGCGTAGCAGCGGTCGAGGTCGTAGCCCTCCGACGCGGCCAGCTCCCTGATGGCCTCGGCCTTCGTCGGGCCGTAGGCGTAGTACTCCACCTCCCCGGTGAAGCAGCCGTCCGCACCGACGACCATGCGGGTGGCGACCACTCGGTCCGCGCCCAGCAGTTCCCCGATCGGCTCCACCACCTCGGCTCCCGAGGTGGACACGATCACCACGTCCCGGCCGGCCGCGTGGTGCTCCTCGATGAGGGAGGCGGCCTCGTCGTAGATGATCGGGTCGATCAGCTCGTGCAGGGTCTCGGCGACGATCTCCCGTACCTGCTGGACGTTCCAGCCGCGGCACAGCGCGGACAGATACTCGCGCATGCGCTCCATCTGGTCGTGGTCCAGACCGCCGGCCAGGAAGACGAACTGGGCATATGCGGTTCGCAGCGCGGCCCTGCGGTTGATCAGCCCGCCTTGGTAGAAGGACTTGCTGAAGGTGAGGGTGCTGGACTTCGCAATGACCGTCTTGTCCAGGTCAAAGAAGGCCGCTGCGCGGGGCAAGGAGTGGTTTTCCACGCCCTTGAGCATAGGCGCCCACCATTCGGCGTAAGGTGGGGCGCGTGGGTTTGCCTGAGAGGGCTCTCGGGTACACCATGGAAGTCACGGATCGTTCGCGACCGTGCTAACCCGGTCCGACTCCTCCCCCCCCGAGTCGGCCGTGGGGACGACCCCCGCTCTCCCCCCCGGCGGGGGTCGTCGCATGTCCGGACGGGTTTTCACCCTCCTCCCCTTTCTCTCCACGGCCTCACGGCCCGCCTCGTGCCGTCGTGACCGCGCCGTCGCCGTGCCCATGATCCGTCACTGCGGGTAATCGGCAGGCTGCGCTGTGGATATCGCACAGGGATCAGCACGGGGGTCACCGGTATGGGTGACGGAGATATTCACAGGCTCCGGGTTGTCCACAGTTATCGACCAAGATCCACATCATTTCGCGGATCGCTGCACCGTGATTCCAGCGCACTCCGGCCGAGGCGAGTTCACGGCCGGGTCCGATAGCCGGAGCGCGTATGGCCGGTTCCTATCGGCCGTTCATATGGAGGCCGCTCGCCGGTTCTTCACATCTTTGGGAATCGCGTGGCCGCAGGGGCTGCGCGGCCCACGCAGCGAAGGGGGAACACCCGTGACCGGAATCGTCACCCACGACCCGCCGACCAGCCCCGCGGACCGGCCCGGACAGCCGCTCATCATCACGGAGGACGGCGTTCTCCTGGACGATCTGCTGCGGCTGTGCGCGGCGGCGGGCGCCACGCCCGAGGTCCATCACGGCGTACCGGAATCCGGCGACGGCTGGGCCGCCGCCCCGCTCGTGCTCGTCGGCGACGACGCCGCCCACCGGATGCGCGGGGCGGCACGCCGGCCGGGGGTGGTGCTGGTGGGCCGCGACCAGGACGACCCGGGGGTGTGGAAACGAGCCGTGCAGATCGGCGCCGACCACGTCCTGATGCTCCCCGACGGCGAACCGTGGCTGGTCGACCGCATCGCCGATGTCGCCGAGGGCATCGGCCGCCCGGCCCTCACCGTCGGCGTGATCGGCGGCCGGGGCGGGGCCGGCGCGTCCACGCTCGCCTGCGCGCTCGCCGTCACCTCCGCGCGCGAGGGACTGCGCACCCTCCTGGTGGACGCGGATCCGCTGGGCGGCGGACTCGACGTACTCCTCGGCGGCGAGAGCGCCGAAGGGCTGCGCTGGCCCGCCTTCGCCGCCTCCCGGGGCCGGGTCGGCGGCGGAGCCCTGGAGGAGTCACTGCCCGAGCTGCACTCCCTGCGCGTGCTCAGCTGGGACCGCGGCGACTGTGTCGCCGTTCCGCCTCCCGCGGTCCGGGCGGTGCTGGCAGCCGCCCGGCGGCGCGGCGGCACGGTCGTCGTCGACCTGCCCCGACGCCTCGACGACGGGGTCGCCGAGGCCCTCGCCCAGCTCGACATGGCCCTGCTCGTCGTCCCGGCCGAACTGCGGGCCGTCGCGGCCGCCGGCCGCGTCGCCTCCGCCGTCGGCATGGTCGTACGGGACCTGCGGGTGGCGGTCCGCGGGCCGTACGCACCCGGCCTTGACGACCACGAGGTGGCCCGGCTGCTCGGCCTGCCGCTGGCCGGCGAGGTGCCCGCCGAACCGGCACTGCTGCGCCCGCGCGGTGGTGCGAAACCGCCGGGCGCGACCGGGCGCGGACCGCTCGCCCGCTTCTGCGCGCACTTCTGGGAACGCGCGCTGGTCGAATCGGGAGGCCTCCGATGACCCTGCCCGGACTCGACCGGGCCGACGGCGCGGCCCTGCTCGACGGCGTCCGCCGCCGGCTCGCCGAGAGCGGCGCCGAACCCACCCCCGCCCGCGTGGCCCAGGCCCTGCGCGAACAGGGCCGGGTGCTCGGCGACGCCGAAGTCCTCGGCGCGGCCGCGCACCTGCGGTCCGAACTCGTCGGCACCGGCCCGCTGGAACCGCTGCTCGCCGACCCGGACGTCACCGACGTCCTGGTCTCCGCCCCGGACCGGGTCTGGGTGGACCGCGGCGGGGGCCTGGAGCTGACCCCGGTGACCTTTCCCGACGCGGCGGCCGTACGACGACTCGCGCAGCGGCTGGCCGCCGTGGCCGGACGCCGGCTGGACGACGCCCGGCCCTGGGCGGACGCCCGGCTGCCCGACGGCACCCGGCTGCACGCGGTGCTGCCCCCGGTCGCCGTCGGCTGCACCTGCCTCGCCCTGCGGGTGGTACGGCCCCGGGCCTTCACCCTGGAGGAACTCGTGGCGGCCGGCACGGTGCCGCCCGGCGGCGACCGGATCCTGAGGGCGCTGCTCGACGCCCGGCTGTCCTTCCTCGTCAGCGGCGGTACCGGATGCGGCAACCCCAAACTGTGTCTGCAACGCCACTAAATGGATCACGCCCGAAAGGGGGAACGAGCGACGGTGAGCACCCCTCTGACCTGCGGCTTTGCGCGGCGGTCCGGCGCGGTTCTCTCCCGCCTTGGAATCGAAGGTGAGCGCGAAAAACCCCGGTCGGCGGGGTGCCGACCGGGGTCGAAGCGCTGTACGTGCGGGGGCTACTGGGCGGGCTGGCCGCTACCGGGGCAGGTCTCCCGGGAGCCGGGAGCCTGGTGCCACGCGGCCGGCTGACCGGACTCGGCGCCGACCCAGGCCCCACACACGGAGCAGGCGGCGGAGCACTGGCCGGGGTCGAAGCGGTGGTTGTGCTGGTGGTCACGCATGAGCAGTTCTCCCTTGGTTGTCGGGATGGTGCTGATGTGTGGTGCGACTCCCCAGCGCTCCCGGCTTGGGCCGGGTTGAGGGGAGGTCTCAGATGCGGCGCACGAACGCGCGGGCGCCGTTGTGGAAGAACACCGTCACCCCGGACTGGTTGGTGCCCTGACCGGCTGACCACTGCTGGATGCGGGCGATCTTCGAGGACTCGGCCCGGCCGATGACGGCGGCCAGCCACTCTTCACCGCCGTCCTGTGCGGTGCTGTCCGTCCACGGGGCAGGGTCTCCGTCGACCTCTGCGGTCGGGGTGTCGTGCTTCTCACCGTCGGCGAGCTGGCCGGTGACCTGCCAGCGGATCTCGCTGGATCCGATGGTCACGGCGAAGCCGAACGGGTACTTGCTGTCACCGGCTTCCGCGAGCGTCTGCACCCGGGCCACACCCGGCGTGTTCTTCACGCAATCGATGACAAAGGGAACGAAACTCTCGGGGCGCATCGTGGTCCTCTCCGTGCGAAGCGGCCAGTCTAGGCACTCGCGTCGCGGGCGTCGGTGCTCTTGCCGAGCGTCTCGTAGTGGTCACACAGGGCGTTGAGTACGCGGGCCAGGCGGCGGGCGTAGGAGACCCTGCTGGCGTGGTCCGGCTTGGGCTGGATGGTGAGCTTGCCGCGGGCCTCGCCGATGCAGGCGCGGGCGCAGTACCGGGGGATATCGTCCTTCGGGAGCTTCGCAGAGACGGCTTCGACCTCCGGGATCAGGAGCTCCAGGTGGCCGCGTAGCGTGCTGGTGAGGGTGAGCAGCTCGTCGGCGGCCGGCGGGAAGGCGTCGGGCGCGTCGTCCGGGCCGAGCAGGCGGGCGGTTGTGGCGCGCATTCCCTCGATGTCGGGTGGCCACCGGCTCAGGTCTGCCTCGGAGGCGGGGGGAGCGATACGGTGCGACATGTCGACTCCTTGCAGTCGGCCATGCCCCGGGGCCGTGGACGCGGTCGCCGGGGTCACTCGTCGTGTCCTAGGTCAGAACGTAGCGTGTCCTAGGACATGTGACCAGACGTCAGACGTCCCTGCATCCTTACGAGTTACCCGTGTCCTAGTACAGTCGGCCATGCCCTAGGACGCCGGAGGAGACGACATGCCCGATCCCGAGCACCCCTACATGAAGGTCGCCGAGCGTATCCGCCGGCGCATCCTCGACGGAGCCCTGCCGGAGGGCGTGAAGCTGCCGGCTCAGCGCGAACTCGCCAAAGCCGAGGGTGTCTCCGTCGCCACACTCGGGCGGGCCCTGGACCAGTTGCAGGTCGAGGGCTACATCACCACCTCACGGCGCGGCACGTTCGTCGCCAACGCCCCGGAGGTGGCGCCCTCCAGCTACGACCGCATCACCCGCGTCCTGCGCACCGGCTCCGTCCTGGCCGAGGGCGAAACGGTCATCGTCACAGTCGCCGAGCTGATCCGGCCACCGCAGTACGTGGCCGAACTCTTCGACCTCGACGACGGCGACCAGGTGGTGCGGCGGCAGTGGCACACCGGCAAGGGCCAGCAGCGCACTGGGCTGTACGTCACCTGGTACCCGGCCCACTTCGCGGCGTCTGTGCCCGAGCTGCTGTCCACCAACAACCGATCCGCGCCCGGACTGCTGCTGAAGATCCAGCAGGCGACCGGCCGCACCATCAAGGGCGGCCGCGACGACATCCACGGTCGCGACGCCGACGCCCGGGAGGCGAACTTCCTGGGTGTGCGGATCGGCTCACCGATCCTCGCGGGCGCGCACCGCCTGTGGGACGAAGACGGCGTCATCGAATACGGCGAATGGTGTCTCCCGTACCGGCTGACGGTCGGCTACGAGTACACCTTCGAGGCGCCTGCTGGAGAAGCGAAGTAGCCCGCTCCCGGACGCACGAAAGCGGCCCCGCCCTCCCGAAGGAGAGCGGGGCCGCTGTCACGTCCCGATGTCGTGGAGGTACGGGCGCACCTCGTCAGGGATGGGCTGCGAAGGCGGAGGCGGTTCCAGGCGCTGCTGCCGCATGTACGTAACCAGGGAGCGGGCCCACGCGGCGATGTAGCGCAAGGCCGATTCCTGCTCGGCGATCCGCTGCCGGTCCTGCTCGGCCTGCTGCCGGTCCTGCTCGGCCTCCCGCTCCAGGCGCTCGATGTGTTGGCTCAACCGGTCGGTGACCGCGGTGAAGTCATCGCGCCGCTCGGCGCCGTGCGGCCGGCGGGGCTGCCGACGGCCGATCACCGCGGTGAGCACCCCGCCGGCCGCCGTGACAAGAGCAACGGCCAAGGCGCTCAGCGCGGTCAGCATCTCAGGTCTCACGCGGTGGCTCCGATCGTGCGCGGGGCGCTTCCTGCCAGCCGATCGCCACCAGGCACACGGCCCCGAACGCGCCGAAGATCAGGGCTGGCACCCAGCCCCGCGGGTACTCGCCGAGCGGCCACCAGGCCACCAGGTAGGACATCGACCAGGGCGCGGTGATGCCCCAGACGGCCAGGAATCCGGGCCAGTCCATGCGGGGTGGCAGCCAGGCGCAGACCAGGGCGATAACCCCCGCCGCCACCCACGCCCCTCCCCACGCCTCCAGGGGTGCGGCCTTGAGCAGCAGGCTCAGGCCGGCTCGGTTCGCGGGCGGCTGGCCGATCTGGGCATAGCCGTAGAGGGTGGCGATGGTGCCCTTCATGGTGAGGAGTGCTCCGCGGCGGCCCAGCTGCTGCCGGAGCCGCCGGGCCGCCGCGCGCATCAGACGCCCGGTGCGGTGCTGGCGCTGTTCTTCGGGCCGACGAACCGAGCCGCGAGACCCTTGACCAGGGTCACGACGGCGGCCAGTCCGGCCGTGCCGGCGCCCTGCCAGAAGCTGACGGACAGCATGTCGGCCGGACCGCCCGCGAGCGCAACCGCGGCGGCGGCACCGAGGAACGTCCAGATGACGCGCTCGATCAGGTCTCTGGCGTAGGTGCCGGCCGTCTTCACCACGGTGTCGGCGCCGGGCAGGTGGAGCTGGGACATGGCGGATCGTTCCTCTCGGTCAGACGTTGGGGACGTGGAGCTTGGACCAGGACGTGGGGCCGGGCGGCCACTTCGCGTCCGCGCCGGTGTAGCCGAGGGATCGCTGGTACGCCTCGTAGGCCTTGACGTCGGCCTCGCCGAGCTTGGGCCCGGCACCGACCCGGTAGTAGCGGCCGAAGCCCTTGGCGATGAGCCGCTTGCCCATCGCGGTGAACACCTTGCTGGAGCGGCCGATGGCGGGCTTGCTGCCCGCCATGAACAGCTGCGCGCCAGGGAACGGCTCGTACTTCGGCCCACTCGGGGCGGGGCCGCTGCCGGTCCCGGCCGGACGCGGGGCGCCCTTCTTCACCCACGCGTACAGCGGGCCGCCCGGGCACTCGGTGGCGTACCCGTCCCGGTGCCCCAGGATCTCGTCCTCGGCGCCGTGCGCGCGCAGCAGCTCGATGCCGTCGCGGATCGCGCCCAGCATCTCGTCGGTCGGCTCGGTCAGGCCCTCGTCGCCGACCAGGCCGACAATCGCGTAGTGCGCGCGGTTCAGCGGCTGGTTGCCGTTGGCGCCCGTCCGCCGGCCGATGCCTCGGCCCTCGAGGAGGTAGCCGTGCGGGCAGGCACCGTAGTTGTACGCGATGTCGGAGTAGTTCTCCTTGGTGTTCGCCAGGTGAGACCGGCGGATCGCCTTCCACTCGGCGATACACGCCGCGTGGTCGGTGAGCAGCTTGGTGCTCACGAACGTGCCCTCGTAGTGGACCTTGGTCCCCTCGGTGGTGGCCTGGAGTGGGGCGGCCGATGCCGGCCAGCCCAACGCCGCCCGGGTGACGAGCTTCATCGTGCGCTCTCCTGCTCTCCCCCGGCCGGGGTCTGGTCGGCGGTGGCGTGCTCGGCGACGGCCACGGCGGCGGCGATCCAGGCGCCCTGGACGGTGTCGCCGAGGTCGTCCCAGGCGGGCATCGGCCGGCCGTCGTGGGTGGCGCCGCTGGTGGGCTCGCTGTAGGCGAGGTAGGCGGTGAGCCCGAGTTCGCTCGGGGAGGGCTGTGGCATGTGCTGCTCCAGACATGACGAACGCCCCGGCCGGGCGGCTCGGGGCGGGCGGGGAAAGTGGGGTCAGGAGAACTCGGGTTGGGGGTCGAGCAGCGTGGCGGAGACGATCGTCATCAGCTGCTTGCACAGGCCGCACTCGACGGTGATGGTGCCGCCGTTGCTGTAGCAGGGGTTGATGTCGAAGGTCCGCCCGTAGTTCTGCTCGCAGGCCTCGTTGTCGTCGCGGGCGGTCACGTCGTACCACTTCGCGGGTTCGAGGGTCACAGAAGTAGCGCTCATGGGGTGCCGATCACCAGCCAGTTCACGACGGTCGGGGTCACGTTGGTCCGCGTCACCCACACGGTCAGCCCGGTGGACGTGACGCTGGAGGTGGCGACGCCTGTGACCTGCGATCCGGGGACGATCGAGGACGCGGAGGCGTAGCCGAGGAAGTTGTTGCCGCGGACGATGAGCCCGGAGACGACAGCCGAGGTCGGGGTGTTCGCGGCGCTCGGGGTGATGGTGACGGTTCCCCAGGCCATGGAGCGGGGCATCAGGATGCCGCCGATGTCCACCTGCATGTCGACGCTGCCGGAGCCGTCCCACTCCAGGCTGATCATCGGGGAGCCGTCGCCGGGTGCCAGGGGGCTGTCTCCGCTGGCCAGGATGATGTGGGCCTGGGAGCCGCCGGAGATCAGCCCGGACATGATGTCGAGGGTGCCGCCGTCCGGCGTCGCGGTGATGCCGGTGGGCAGGACCTGCGGCACGCCGCTGCCGAACGTCAACTCGCCGGACTCCAGGCGGGCGTAGGTGTTGCCGTCGGCGGAGTTGGTCTGGAAGCCCGCGGCGCCGTCGCCGAGGTCGGCGGCCATGACCGCTGCTGGGACGTCGCTTCCGGGACGGAAGACCTTCAGGGCTCCCTCGGACATGCCTGTGTGCGGGGCGCGGCGGGAGGCGCGCAGCTCCCGCATCTCCCTCTCCAGGGCCTGCACCCGGCGGGCGAGGCTGGTGGCGTCGGGCGGCAGCTGGTCCAGTTGGCGGGGCATCAGGTCTCCTCCACGATGATCGGGCGGACGCGGTCCGCGGCGACGTCCAGCTCCCACGACCAGCAGCGGGCCACGACGTCCGCGCCGTTCGGGTGCCGGGGTGAGGTCTCGACGGCGAGGTGGACGCTGTCGCCCAGTCCCCAGTCGGTGCCCACCCGAGGGGCGCGGGAGGCGACGGCTTCCATCGTCCAGACCTGGGCGCCCTGGGCCATCAGACCGACGCTCTTGCCGGCGTGCGCGTCCAGCTGGCGGGGGTCGGTGATCCCGCTGGACGGGGTGTACCGGTACTCCCAGACGGGCCAGCCGCCAGCGATCAGCGCAGTGGCTTCCTGCGGCGCTGACGTCAGTCGGGACTCGCCCTCGCCCTCGCCGCGGGCCAGGACGCGGGTCGCGCCCTTGCCCTGCTCGTAGGACTCGGACAGGTTGTAGCTGGAGACGCAGCCCGGGAAGTCGAAGACCGCCTCCGGGCTGGTCGACTGGGTACCGATCTGCCGACGGACCCTGAGCGGAAACTGAAAGCCGGAGTGCGCCGCGTTCCAGACCACGTCGATGGTCCACTCGGGGCCGCCGTCCAGGCCCATGATCTCGTTGAGGCAGGACAGGATCGTTTTGTCGTCGCCGTCGCTGCTGAGGTAGTCCATCGTCGTGCCGGTGGCCACGGCGTCGATGACGATGGGCGGCCCGCTGGTGAGCGCCGGCGCGGCGAGCGCGGCGATGACGTTGGCCTGGTCGGCGCCGATGAGGGTCTGGGTGCCTGGGTAGCGGGCGTCCAGGTAGGCCTCCAGGGTGGCCGCGCCGAGCTGCACCGTGTTGCCGGTGCCGCCGTCGCGGGGCAGCACCGCACCGGCCCACAGCGGGGTGTCGGTGGCCGTGTCGACGGCGACCAGCAGAGACCGGCCCGGCGCGGTCGCCGCCTCCCATTCGCGGGGTGCGCCGGCCAGCCCCAGCTCAAACTGAAGCGTGGTCGACGCGCCCAACCGTCGGGACAGGGCGCCGGACGGCTTGAGCGAGGGCAGGTCCTCCACGATGCCGCCGGTGCGCATGTCGACGCCGTACCAGGCCAGCGTGATCGGATTGCTCATGAGACGGCGTACCGCAGGCCGTTCAGGGACACCCACGGCGGCCGGATGACCGGGTTGGCGTAGCTGTCGCTGGTGGACGTCGTCGTGCCGACGATCTGGGTAGTGCCGTCCGCCTTGAAGTCCAACTTCAGGCTCAGGCTGGAGCTGGACGACGCGGAGCAGGGACCGGTCAGCGACCGGAGCGACGGAGGCCGGAACGATGCCGCGAGCGGGGTCTGCAAGAAGTTGCCGCTGTTCTGGATGGCGTTGGACGCGTAGGTGATGCCGAGGCCGCCGCGCCACTCCATGTACTGGGTTCCCTCGATGGTCACCTTGCGGTACTGCACGGTGCCGTTGCCGTTGCCGTCGTGGCTGAAGCCAGTGGCGAGGGCCGGGGTGTTCCAGGCGGTGGTGACGACCTTCTGGTACGTGTCCCAGCCGCTGCCGTTCCAGCGCAGCAGATCGCTGCCGTTGTCGTAGAACTGCCCGACGTAGGGCGTGGCCGGAGCGCTCGCCGACGGCAGGATGCCGCCCGGAGCGACCGTGTACGGCAGGACCGAGGTGGACACCGAAGCCGAGCCACCACCGGACGGCGGCACGGTGATCGTGGCCAGCGGGATGTAGATCTGGGTTCCGGCCGGAACCGGTGCGACCGGCGAGGACGCGGCGGTCCCCGGAAGGTAGACGACGTCGGCCAGCTTCTGCCCGGACGCGTCCACCAGGGTGTCCCACACCCGCAGGTAGACCAGGTCGATCCGGGACAGGGTGGCGTGCGCGGCGGACAGCGTCAGGTTCGTAGACGACGCCAGGCACGCCCGGTAGACGCCCTGCCCTGACTGGTACTGGACGAGTGCGACACCGGCCGCCACGGTGATCGTGGTCCCGGCGAGCGTGACGTTCAGGCCGCTGCCGCCCGGGCGGACACCGGCCCGCACGCCCAGCGCGCTGCCGTCGTGCATGCCCGCGAGGATGTCGCCGCGGCGCATGCTGAGCCCGTCGTAGCTGAGGCCGTCGATCCATTTCGGCAGAGCATCCGGCACGCCGGCCTCCTTACTGCCAGGCTGACCGCCAGCTGGCGGTCAGCGTCGCGGTCGAGTTGTAGGCGGTGGAGCGGAAAAGGAAGCTGGTCACCGACCGGGCCGGGATGACGGGCCACCCCGACGGCACGGTCAGGAAGCGGCGGCGGGAGACGCTGCCGTTGAGGGTGACCGAGTGGGCGTCGGTGTCGATGACCAGGACATCGCCGGACGCGAGGTCCTGCGAGTAGCTCATGATGCGCACGCTGCCGTCGGGCATCTGCGCCTGGACCAGCGGCGCGACGACCGGACCGGCGATGGTGATGACCGGCCTCGTCTCGAAGTCGCCGGCGTTGACGGCGTCGACCTGCCCGGCGACCGTGACCGCCGACAGCAGCCAGGGCGGCGCCGCGGGCAGGGTCAGACCGCCGGTCACCGACGGCAGGCCGGTGCTCGACGTCTGCAACGCAGTCCCGTACCGGCGCGGATCGGCGGCCGTCACCAGCACCGAGTACGTCGCCTTGGTGTCGGTGATGTACTGCATCAGAGGCTTGCCGCTACGCCGGACCAGCGCCTGCTTCGGCGTCGACTCCTGCACGACCAGCAGCGTGTCCGTGAGGCCGGCCGCCGCCCGCAGCTGGTCCATGGCCTGCTCCAGCAGAGCCCGGGAGGGCGCCACGATGGTCCCTCCCAGGGTGATCGGGCGGGAGCCGAGATACACCGGAGAAGCCCACGCCCCGTGATCGCCCTCACGCTCGCTGAACTCGGCGCGGACGTCGGGTGAGTCCCAGCCTTCGAGGGTCTGGAGGTACCAGGCGACGCCGGCGGAGTCGACGGCCCCCAGGGTCACGCTGCCCAGGCTCGCCTGGAGCCCGTCCAGCGTGGCCCCCGGTGTGTACGGCATCCCTGCCCCCCCTCTCAGCCCACGAACGACATGTAGCGGGCCAGGTCAGCGGCCTGCTCGGCGTTGGTCTGCTTGGCGCCGTACAGGTTGATGGTGATCTGCTTGGTGACCTCCTGGGCGAGCGCGGCCATCGAGGCCGGGCTGCCGTACCGACGGGCGGACACCAGCCGGTAGCCCATCGCCGCGGCAGACTGTGCCAGCAGCGCCCGGGAGCGGGCGGAGCTGTTCAACGGGATCCACGACTCCGGGACCCCAGCCTCTCCGCCAAGGACCATGGCCGGGCGGGTGAGGATGCCGCCGAGCGCCATTGCCGTCCCGCCCTGCTGCGTCCACTGCCGGATGAACTCGTCCTTGTTCGCCGGCGGCAGGGCCTTGATCTGGGCGGCCATCTTCGGGACCAGGGCGCGGATGGTGGCCACGTCCAGGCCGGCGGAGATGAGGTCGGCGAAACCGCGGCCCGGGCCGCCGCGCAGCGTGGAGAGCAGGACCAGGCTGTTGGCGAGGTCCTCGCCCGTGAGCGTCTTCTCGGCGTTCTTCACGCTGTCGTTCGCGGTCTTGGCGGCCTTGCTGTCCCCGGCAGCCTGGTGGGCCAGCTCCATCGCACTGGCGTCACCCTGAGCGGCGAGCGCCTGGGCGAGGTCGCCGAACCCTGCTGCCGCCAGTTTCTGAAGGTCGGCAGCGAACTGCTGGGACTCCTTGGTGCTGGAGTTGAGCTGCTTGGAGAAGTCCCCGAGCGTGGCCTTGGCGAGGTCACCGGTCTTCTTCAGCTTCTCGGTGATCCGCTTGAACTCTTTGTCGCTGGCGCCGGCGAGGGCGTTGACGAGGTCGTACCCGGCCTCGCCCATGCCCTCCAGCATGCGCTGGAGTTCGGTGCCGCCGCGCGCACCGACCTTGTTGAGGTTCTTCCGCCACTTCTCGGTCGCGGCGAGCGACTCGGTCAGCTGGGTCTCGTAGGCCTTGAGGTTGAAGCGCGTCGGCGCCTTCTGGCCGTGCTTCAGCCCCAGCTCCTCGTCGGCCTGATCGACCTTCCGACGTCGGGACCTCACGGTGTCGTCAGCCGACCGCTTGGCCTTCGCCGCCGTCTTGACCCGGTCCTCCGCGTCCTCCAGCTGCTTCTTCGTGTGCTTGCCCTTGCGGACCTTGTTGAGGTTCGCCTCGGCCGCCTTGAGGTTGTCGGCGGCCTTCTTCTGGTCCTTCAGCGCCTTGGTCAGGTCTTCCCAGGCCCGCTTGAGGTCCTCGATCTCCTGGTCATAGCGCTGCTTGGCATCGGTTGGGCCACCGAGGACCGGGGCGGTCGACGGGGTGTAGGTGAAGCCAGCCAGACCGCCCGTCGCGTAGCGGCCGGCGTTGAGCCGGTCGAACATCGCCACGCCGTACTTCCTGACGGACGCGGCCTTGATGACGTACTCGCCGTTGGAGATCAGCGCGGGGATGCTGTCCGATGTGCCCGTGCCCGGGCCGAAGACGGGGCCGCCGGTCGGGATGATCTGCACCGGCATGCCGCCGTCGGCGAACCGCTGCACCAGGCCGCCGCGGGCCCGCATGGTCTCCACCGCGTTCTTCGCCGCCTGGCTGGAGCCGCCCGACTTCACGACGGATTCCCAGATGGTTCGCCGTGTGACGGTCGTGGTGACGCTCTTGTCGTGCAGCTGAGCGATCAGCCCGACCAGGGCCCGGACGTCGCCCTGTGCGGTGCCGGTCGGGGCGGTGATGCTGAGCTTCTTGCCCTTGGTGTTCTTGACCTTGTAACCGAGCTCCTCAAGGGCCTTACGGGCGTCGCCGGTCAGGGCGTCCACCGTGATGCTCTTGCCCTTGGTGGTGCGGAGCTTGTCCCGCACCTTCTCCAGATCGCGCAGGGCGTCCCCGGTGACGGCCTCCACCTTGGTCGGCACCTTCGCGGGCAGTTTCGCGTAGGCAGACGTCAGCCGGTCGATGGCCTCCTCAGAGAAGCCGGCCGCCTTCATCTGTGCGCGGAGCAGGCCGATGTCCTTCTCCAGGACCGCCTGCCCGGCCTGCTGGCTGTGCTTCTGCTCTGCCACCGCCTCGGCGTGGTCCATGGCCGCCTTGGCAGCGTCCAGGAACGCGCTCTTCACCTTGCGGCCCTTCTCGCTGGTGACATCCAGCGAGTGGCCGTTCTCCTTCACGACTTCCGTGAGGTCGGCAAGGCTCTGCCGGAAGGAGATCTCCCTTTCGGCCGTGCTGATGGCCGTGCCGTTCAGGTTGTTCAAGGCGTCCGACAGCTTCTCGGCCTCGGTCCGCTGGTCCTGCACGGCGTCCGCCGTCAGGCCCATCTCGGTGGCCAACTGCTTCTGGGAGTCGGCGGACATCTTGGCCTGGGTGTCCGTGGACGTTAGGGCGTCGGCGTACTGCGGCAGCAGGGTCCTGAGCTTCTCGGTGCTGGTGCCCTGTTCCTCCGCGGACTTGGCCAGCTTGTCGAACGCTGCTGCGGCGACGTCGCTGGCTCCGCCCTCCACCAGCGATTTCAGGGCCTCGTCCACGGCCTTGATGTCGTTGCGGGCCTCTTCGAGGTCGCCGGCGTCGCTGCCCAGGTGGGTGATGTTGTAGAGCGAGTCCCCGACCCGGTCTAGGACGCCGGGGTGGGCGATGCGCGCCACGGAGTCGCCGAAGCCGTCCAGGTCCTTGCCGAACGCCTTCGTCAGCTCTCCTGCGGCCTTGCCGTTCTTGCCCAGCTCGTACAGGGAGGCGCCCAGCCGGGTCACGTTCGGCGGGGCGTCCATGAACGCCTTCTTCAGCTGGTCGGCGCCCATGGAGAGGGCTTCCAGGGCGGCGATGACGACGCCGAGGCGGCCGAGGCCGCCCATCAGGACGCGCGTCCGGGCAGCCGTGAGGCCCATCTGCTGGAGCGCCACGCGGGTGGCCTGGATCCGCGGCAGCAGCAGCAGGATTCCGGCGACCGCGAGGCTCGCGGCGCCGCCGATGCCGCTGATCAGGGTGATGGCGTGCTGCGCGCCGGCCGGGAGGTTGTTGTAGGCGTTGACCAGCCTGGTCACCCACTGGACCATGTCGCGGAGCGCGCCGTTGGCGGAGGAGCCGCCCTCGATGAGCGCGACCTCCAGGGCGCCACGCAGCCGCTCCAGGTCGCCGACCAGGTTGTCGGTCTGCACGGCGGCCATGCGCCCGGCCGCACCCTGGTCATCGACAGCCTTGACGTACTTCTGGATGCCGCTGGCGCCCAGCTCGTACAGGATCGTCGCCGAGCGCACGGCGTCCGACCCGAAAATGGTGGCAAACGCAGCGTTCCTCGCCTCGGGGGTGAGGTTGCCGAAGCTCTTCTGGAGGTTGCCGGCCATCTTCGCCAGGCCCACGAAACGGCCCTGGCTGTCGTAGGCCGTGAAGCCGAGCCGGTCCATCATCTGCCGGGCCTCGTCCGACTGCGGGGTGAGCCGCTGCAACATCACCTTCAGCGAGGTACCGGCGTCGGAGCCGGTCAAGGCGTGGTCGGCGAAAGCCGCCAGCGTGCCGACCGTGTCCTCCAAGCTGAGCCCGGTCTGGTTGGCGAGCAGACCGCCCTGCCGCAGGGACATGCCGAGGCCGTGCATGTCGGCGGCGCTCTTGTTCGCGGCGGCCGAGAGGACGTCGGCGATGTGCGTGACGTCCTTGCCCTTCAGCCCGAAGGTGTTCATGGTCTGCGCGGCGATGACGGCGCTGTCGGCCAGGTCCATCTGCCCGGACGCGGCCAGCGCCAGCGAGCCCTTCAGGGCGCCGCCGGTGATGTCCGCGACCGACACGCCGGCGCGGGCCAGCTCGGCCTCCGCGTCCGCGGCCTGGGTGGCCGTGAACGACGTCGTCTTGCCCGCCTCCAGCGCGGCGGCGCGGAGTTGCTGCATCTGCTTGGACGACGCGCCGGTGACCGCACGGACGTTGGACAGGGCCTTGTCGAACTTCGCTGCGCTGGCCGCCGCCACGGCGAAACCGCTGAGCATGGCCGCACCAACGACGGCGCCCGCACCGGCCAGCTTCGAGGTGGTGTCGGATGCCTGGCGCAGGCTCCGGGTGTACTGGCTGACGTCCGCGCGGAGCCGGACGGTGACGGTACGGGTGGCCATCGCTACCTCCGCCAGTGGTCGGGCCGCGGGCGGCCGTTACGGTCGGGTGATGTGGACGTGCAGCCCCGCGCCGTCGCCGCCCTTGTCCTGGTAGGCCTTCACGGCCTTTGCGCTGGTGGTGCAGGCGTGGCAGCGCACCAGTTCCGCGCGGTAGGCGAACTCCGCTTCTGGGTCGGTGGCTTCGCTCCAGGGCTGCCCGCACTCCGGGCAGGAGTCGGCCTCCACCTGGGCCAGAGCCAGCGCCCAGGCCCGGTCTTCTTCCAGCCACAGCGGCTCGCCGTCGGCGACGACCCGGCCGAGGAAGACGCTGCGAGGGACTCCCCAGGCCCGGGCGGTCTCTAGCTCTCGCCGCCAAGGCCCGCCAGGAGTGCGGAGGCGGCGAGCGAGAAAGGGACGACGTCAGCGGAGTGGTGCACGTCCCATGCGGCGTCGAACAGCTTCTTGATCTCGCCCTCGTTGATGACCTCGAACAGCTCGGCGACCTGCTCTTCGGTCATGACCGGGTCCACGGACGAGGCGGCGATCAGCGCGCGGGGGAACGTGTCGCTGTTGAACAGCTCCTCGTCCTTCTCCGACGGATGCTTGGCCAGCAGGTCGCTGTACGCCCGATCACCGATGTAGCGCAGCAGGAACGGCACCTCGGCTGCCTTGACCTGCTCTCGCACTGCCTTCAGCCGTGCGGCCAGCTCCCGGCCTGGGTGCACCTCGGTGAGGTCGGCCGGCTCCCAGTCGTCGGACGTGCGGGCCAGCTCGGCGGCCAGCCGTTCGGCCTCACCCGCCAGGTCGCCCCGGATGCACACCATGACCGTGCGCTCCCGGGGCGTGGCACGCTTCAGGATGTCGGTGATGTCGGCCATCAGGCCACCAGGGCGTCGGTCGCGGCGGCGTCGGTCACCTTCATCGGCGAGGTGAACTTCGCGACCTCGTTCGCAGCGGGGGCGACGTTCATACGCTCGCCGCAGGTAATCGGGTACACCTCGACCTGCTGGCCGGTCGCCCACGCGGTCTCGTAGTCGATGCCGCGGCGCACCACGAGGTACCCGCTGACGCCGTACTTGAGCGTGTTGTAGGGGGCGTCCTCCTGCACGGTAGTACCGCGCTTGAAGGTCACCTCCACCTCGTAGCCGACGCGGCCGACGGTCTTGGTGTCGACCTTGGACGCCAGCGAGCCGGTGTCGACGTCGGCCGTGCTGGGGTCGGTCTTCAAGCCGTCCGGGGTGATGCGCCGGGTGTAGTCGGCGGCAGCCGTCAGCTCGGCGACGGTCGGCGCCTGGATGTTGGCGATGGACGTTGCCCAGGCCACCCGGGTCTTGCCATCGGCGATCAGGTCAGACATGAGCCCTCCAGGGCATGAGGAAGGCCCTGGCCGTCAGGCTCAGGGCCGGGGGTGGGTGGCGGGTCAGATCCGCAGGGCGGCAACCGTCACGGACGCGCTGGCGCTGTAACCGATGGCGCACAGGCCGTCCGTCTGGTTCTGCAACAGGTCCGCGGGCAGAGGGCCGATCATCCGCTCGCCGGAGGCCGGGACGCTGACCGTCAGGTTCGATACGGCCTGCCCGCGCACGGACGCGGTCGCCGTGAGCGTCACCGTGACGCTGGACGCCGAACCGTTTTTGACGTGCAGGAAGTTGCGGTCACCGACGGCAACCTTGTCGCCGCCGGCGGATGCGGCCGTGTAGGTGGGGTTCAGCCCGGTCAGGGCGATGACCTGGGTGTTCAGTGTTGCCATGGGGTGCCCTCCATCAGGCAGGTGTGGAGCAAATCCGGTACTGGACAGGGA
Organism: Streptomyces sp. NPDC004658; assembly: GCF_040609555.1. Lineage (NCBI taxonomy): Bacteria > Bacillati > Actinomycetota > Actinomycetes > Kitasatosporales > Streptomycetaceae > Streptomyces > Streptomyces sp. NPDC004658. Next base: position 88,923 of record NZ_JBEXKG010000003.1, on the reverse strand, counting down.
CGTAGTACAGGGGCGGGCTCACGTCGTCGTCCCGCTGGACCGGCGGGCCGCCGAGGTCCTCAGGCGGCCAGCACTGGCGGCCCTGCACGGTGAGCGGGCCCGCGAGCGCGCGGCGGACGCGCCCGGCCACCCACAGGGCCCGCTCGACGTCGGCCCCGACGCACGTGACCTGCATGGTGGTGTCGAAGTCGCTGCGGTCGTCGGCGAGGGACTCGCGGACCGCGGTCCCCGGGTCGGGGTACAGGACGGCGAACTTGTCCGGCGGCCTCCAACCGGTCTCGGTCGGCGCGCCGCCGAGGTAGACGGTGAGTCCGGCGGCCGTGAGGGCCGCCTGGACAGCGTCGACGTGGGGCAGGACGTCCGGAGCGGCCTCGGGGGTTGGCACTCGGTCACGCTCCCCAGGCCAGGCCGCGCTCGGCGAGCAGCTCCATCTGGGCTTCGAACCGCGGCAGTTCGGCGGCCAATGCTCGACCGCCGTCGTTGTGCGGCGGGTTGTGCACCGAGCCGTACTCCAGCAGGTTGCCCAGCGCGCCCTGAGCAGCGCCCTTGTCGGGGCCGATGATGGCCATCCACATGTCCGGGCCGTAGGCGGCGAAGTCGAAACCCACCGCGTTCGGGTACGCCGGCGCGTGACGGCCGGCCGTCGACCGGGCGTTGGACCGCCAGTCGTTCTTGATGTTCACGGCGCCCCGCATGGTGACCTGCCGGGCTTCCCGGCGGAGCCGGGGGACGGCGCGGGCCAGGTGCTGCTCCAGGCGCCGGACGTCGCTCATGTCGAAGCGGGCGTTCATGACCGGTCCTCCGTACTGATCCGCCAGGCCGTGGCCTGGTCGCCGTACTGGGCGCCCGTCACCCACAGGATCAGGCCCACCATGCGGGCGTCCCGTGAGCCGGTGACCTCGATGCGCATCCCGGGCAGCACCCGGGTTCCGGCCGGAAGCGGGGTGTCCCAGGGCAGGGATACCTCGTACTCCAGCAGGCGCACCTCGCGCTCCCCGGCCTGGGTGTCCTCGCCGGACGCCTGAGCGACGGGCTTCACGCGGGCGACGCCCTCGTACAGCGTCGTCTGCGGGCCCGGGACCGTCGTGCCCGAGGTGCGGTCGAAGACGTCCGGCGCCTGCTCGTACAGGCGGACGGTGTCCCGCATCCGGGCCCGGGCGGCGGCCCGGCCGGCGGCGAGGGTGGCATCGAGGTTCACGACACCCCCCAGCTGGCCACTCCGAACGCCTGCCGGATGGTGTCCTGCTCGCCCTGGAGGAGCGAGGCGCGGGCGTCGGCGAGGGTCTCGGAGTAGTCATCGATGGACCGCTGCTTGGTCATCTCGGGGTTGAGCAACGTCCGCTTGACCGCGTCGCAGGCGACGGACACGGCGACCTGGTAGGGCACGTCGTCCGGGTCGTAGCCGTGGCTGTAGGTGACGGTGACCGGCCCGTCCCACACTCCGCCGTCCAGACGGATCAGGTACTCGCCGCCGTCCCACTTCCAGGCGGTGGCGGCGAGGCCGGCGACGGCGGTGACGTCGCGGACGGGCCGCTGCGGCAGCTTCAGCACGTGCCTGTAAGAGCCGCGCAGGGTGACGGTGTCGTTGTCCACGCGGCTGATCTGCTGGTAGTCGGCCGTCATGCGGATGAGGTTGGAGGCGTCGGCCAGCAGCCGGTCCGCCTGGGACTGCTCGACGGTGTCCAGGTCGCGGCCCATGCGGGCGGCGAGGTCGGAGGATGTGGCGAACGGTCCCAGCGGCACGTCAGCCTCCGTACTTCTTGATCAGCTCCGCCTTGGTCATCTTGTCGACCTCGGCGCGCTCCTCGTCGCTGGTGGCCACGCTGGCGGCGTACTCCCGCCACACGGCCACCGGCTCGGACTGGGGCGGGCGGCCCAGGCTGCTCTGGCCGTCCGCCTGCTCCTCGGCCGGCGCGGCGGGGGCGGTGGGCTGGAGGCCGCCACCGGGCAGGCCCGGCGCGTACACCTCGGGCCCGTGCGGGTTGGCCTCCCCGGCGTTCACCGGCGGCCGGAAGTCCCCCGGCTTCGGGTCGACCGCCGCGTCCCGGACCGGGGCGCCGACCACCGTGGTGGTCACCTCCCGCGGGTCGGGGATCTGCGGCTTCTCCGGCTCGGGCGGGTCCGCGTCGATGCCGTACCCGGCGCCGCGGCAGTACGCGATGATCGCCTCGTCGTCGGTCTCGGCGACCCCGTTGTTGAAGTGCAGGTTCCCGGGCCCCTGGCCGCTGTAGCCGGGGACCGGTGTGGTGATGCGTGCCATCGTGTGCCTCCGATCAGCGGACGAGGATGTTGCGGAAGACGGCCGCGCTCTTGGTGGCCTTCAGAACGACGGCGGCCGGGCCGAGCTCGACCTCGCCGGTCTTGACGGCGCCGGCGGTGGTGAAGTCCGGCAGCCACGTCTGCACGAGCGGGGCCCCGGCCATGGACACGGCGTGGAAGCCGTCCAGGCCGAACCGGACGGCGTAGATGTCGGTGTAGTTGCCCGCGACGGTCGCCACCGTCTTGTTGGTGGTGGGGATGACCGGGTTGTTGCTGCCGGCCTTCGCGCCGAGGTCGACCAGGGCGATGCCCCGGTAGGTCTCCACCTGGGAGCCGAAGTCGGCGCTGGTGGCCCGGTCGTAGTAGCCGGCGCGGCGGGCCAGGGACCGGATGCGGGCGATGGAGTCGATGTTGCCGAGGATGGCGTCCGGGTTGCCGTCCAGCAGGGCGAGCCAGGCGTCGAGCGCGTCCAGAGCGTCGTTCGCCTTGCCGAGGTCGGCGCCGATGGTGGCGCCGCGCCAGTCGGTGGAGATGCCGGCGCCGTACTCGGTGCTCGAGGCGGTCAGGCTCTTGGACAGGCCGTCGAAGCCGTTGGCGTCCACGGCGGTGTCGCCGTTGATCACGGCGTCGTTGAACTTGGCGTTCGTCGCCTTGATCTTCTGCTGCATCTGGAGTGTGGTCTCGGCCGCGGCGGCGACGCGGTTGAGGACGCGGTCGATCTGGAAGCTGCCGCCCAGCGGCTTCAGGTCGACGGTGTACCGGGCCTTGGTGACCTCAGCGGGCGTGTACTCGCTGTTGATCGCCCGGAAGCTGGCGTCGGCCTGGGTGATGAGTCGGGTGTAGCCGTATGTCAAGGTGGCCCCGGCACCGGCCTGGTTGACGACGTCCTCGAACGTCAGGTTCTGGAGCAGGAAGTTGTTCTTGGCGAACTCGTCGATGACCTGCGTGTCGATGTCGTCGGTCGCGTTGAGCTTCGCCTGGGCGAGCGTGACGGGCATGGTGGGCTCCTAGGGATCAGCCGGTCTTTCCGGCGAGGCGCGCGGCGACGGCCTCACCGAGGCTGGCCGCGGACTTCTTCGTCTTCTTGCGGGCGCCGCTGTCGGCGTCGCCCTGGAACCGCCGGCCGGTGCCGCCCGTCGCGGGCGCGGCCAGGTAGGGGTCCGTCTCCAGCAGGTCATCGATCAACTCGCTGATCGCGTCCTTGTCGGGACGTCCCTTGTCGTCCTTGGGGATGTCGGCGAGGTCATCGCCGAGCAGCTGCGCGACCCGGGCCGGGTTGGCCAGGCGCCCGGCGGCGGCTGCGACGGCCGCGGCCTCCACCCGCTCCGCCCACACCTCGGCGCGGGCTTCCGCGCGGGCCTGCTCGCGGATCGACTCGGCGTCGTCGTCGCCCTGGTCGCCGTCCTTCGCGGACGACTTGCGGCCGTCCCCGTCCCCCCGTTCACGGAGTTGGGCCTTCAGGCGACGGTTCTCGCGGCGCAGCTCGCGCAGAGCCTTCTTCCCCTTGTCGCCGAGCGCGTCCTCGTCGGCACCGTCGCGGTCGGCGTCTGCGTCCCCGTCGGCGTCGTCGCCCTCGTCGCCGTCCTGGTCGTCGGCGTCGTCTCCCCCGTCGTCGCCGCTGTCGCCATCGCCGCCGTCCGCGTCGCCGCCGTCGGCGTACAGCACGGGCGAGAACGGGCTCACCTCGTAGGGGTGCGCCCAGCCCGCGCGGTGACGGCGGGCGTGACGGGGCAGGGTGGACAGGTCCATGAGGTCTCCCATCGCGGAAGGTGGGCCCGGGCGTCGCGCCCGGGTCAGGTCAGGTAGCCGAAGCGGCGCAGGAGGCTGATCGCTTCGTCGCGGCTCTCGGCGAGCCGGTAGATCTCCTCGGGCATCAGCCGAGGCGTGCGCAGCTGGAAGCCGCGGCCGTCGCCCGGGACCAGGCCCCGGTCGATCGCGCGGCGCCGCTCCAGCCGGTAGAAGGCGCCGCGGCGGGTCGCGCCCTCCGTCGTCGCCTGCACCTGGCGGCCGTAGGCGGTCATCGTCGTCATCCCGCGGCGGGCGTTGACGACCTGCGCCATGTCGGCACCCTCGCGAATCGCGCGAGCGCCGGCCTCGCCGAACACCCTGTCCTGCTCGGCCCGGGACAGGCCCCGGAAGTAGTCGTCCGGGTCGATGAAGCCGCGCCGGTGCTGGTTGCGGGCGACCAGCGTCGTCGGCAGGTGGATGCAGTCGCACCGCGGGTGCCGCTGAAAACCGCGGTTCCAGCCGTACTCCTTGCCCGCCAGGATGATGCAGCGCGCGCACGCCGGCGGCTGGACCACCCGCACATAGCCCTGAATCGTCCGGCGCCCGGCCATCGCCGCCCCCGTGGCGCCACGGCCCGCGTCGGCGACCTGAGTGGCCGTGATCCGCAGCGCACTCGCCAGCGAGCCGCGGAACGCCTCATCCACGCTCTGCCCGGCCAGCATCCGAACCTTCCAGTCGATGACCGGCTGGTACAGCAGGGACAGCAGCGGGCGCCCGTCGGACGCGATCCCGGCGAACGCACCCGGCCTCACACGGCCCGCCGACGTCGGGTCGGCGTCCTCGGCCTCCACGACAGCAGCCACGTAGGGGTCGGCCAGGGCGGCGGCCTGTCGCTGCGCGTCGGTCACGGCCGCCACGAGCAGCGGCGCCAGCTGCTGCCACGAGCCGGTGATCCTGCGGTGGTCGATGCGCTGCCACAGCTCCCGGACGCGGGCCACGGCGTGCACGGCGGCGGCCTGCTGCCGGGCGTAGTGGGCGAGCGCCAGCGCCCGCACCTCGCCGGTCACCACCGCGCACCCCTCACGCTCCCGCCCCTGTCGGCTCCAGGGCCGGGTCTGCGCCGTCCAGAGCCCCGTCCTCTTCCGGCACCTTGAAGGCGAGCGCGCGGGCGGCCCGGTCGGCGTCCTGCTCCAGCATCCGCTCCATGCGGTCGATCTGGGTGGGCGTATAGCCGGCGTCCTCCATCAGCTGCCGCCACGGCACGCCGAGCGCCTTCTTCTTGAGCACGGCGTCGATGTGCTGGGCTTCGGTCCTGTACTCGACGTCCCGCCAGATCGTTTCGGCGAGTGGGTTGTTGCCGCGCTTCTCGTCGCCCTTGACCAGGAAGGCGAGGCGCATGACCTCTTCCCAGTCCTCGCCGTAGAACGTCGTCTTGTCCCGGCACTTGGAGGCCAGGCCGGCCTCTGCGGCGGTCAGTGCGTCCGCGCTGACGTTCTGCACCTTGCCCATGAAGTACGTGGGCGGGGTGCGACTGAGGGCCGAGATGTGCTCGGTCAGCAGCGTGATCCCGGCGACGAAGTTGCTCAAGTCGGCGGCCTCGAAGTTCCCGAACTTCGCGTTCGGGTTGCTCGCCCTGAGCATCTTGTTTACCGCGAGCCGCCACAGCTCCGGGTCATCGATCTCCTGGCCCGTGAGCGGGTCCTTCGGCAGGTCGATGCCGGTCCCCCAGCGGGCCGGGAACGCTCCGGCCTCGCTCGCGGTGAGCATGTCGGCGATCAGCTTGTTCAACGCGCCCTGGATCGGGATGACCTGCTGGTGTTCCGGCGACGGCTCGTCGGTCAGCCGGGGCCTGTTGCGCAGTTCCACCATCGGCACCCGCTTGAGCGGGTTGTCGATGCGCTGCTGCTCGGGGGCGTCACCGCGCGGCAGCCAGCGGGACAGGGCCAGCGAGGACGGCAGGATGAGACCCGAGCGGGACAGCGGGCGCCGCCACTTCCACAGTTCGTCCGGCAGGTACAGCGTGGCGTACTCGAAGCCGTCCTCACCGTCGAACCGCTTGAGCGCCGCCTTCCGTCGGCGTCGGCTACCGGGCTCGTAGGCCACGATGCACTGTGTCGCGTCCTCTACCGTGATCTCCGGCTCGACCTCGTCGGCGTCCGGGTCCGCTGCCCACACCAGTACGAACGCGCGCGCCTTCACCGAAGCCTCGGTGTGCGCCACCCGCGACCAGGCGTCCATGTTCGAGGCCTGCCAGATTTTCTGGGCGGGCCTGTCGGCGCCTGGTGGGTTCTTCTCCTCACCGGTGCCGAAGCGGAAGCCGATCGGGATGAGGCGCTCGGCCGGCGCGTCACACACGACCTCGGACCAGTTGTCCGTGAAGTCCTCGAAGAGGCCGCCGAACGCCTGCCGGAACCGATCCGAGGCGAATCCCAGGTTCTGTTTGCCCTTGTAGATGTCGTTCCACAGGGTGATGAACTTCTGCCGGCGGTCCAGCTCCTGCTCCAGCACGGTCGTGATCCGGAGGGCTTCCTGCGCGGACACGGGCATGGGGCACCTCCGATCAGTAGGCGGAGAACGAGTTCGATACCGCGGTGGCGGCCAGCTTCAGCACGTCCGCGCGGGCTTCGAGGGCCAGCGCTGCGGTTACCGCCGTGTCGATCTTTCGATCCTGTGACGGCTTGGTGATGGCGATCCCGGAGGGCCGCCGTTCCGGCTTGGCGTTGCCGACGTGCTCGGCCATCGTCGGGTTGCCGTCGTGGGTCAGCTCACCGGCCAGCGTGGCTGTCTTCAGCCGGTCCAGGGCCGGGCACATGCGGGTGGCGATCCGGGTCTCGAAGATGAGGAAGGTCTCCTCGCCGAACTCGGCCGCCCAGTCGTCGCACTCGTCACGCCAGTCTGGTGGGTCGCCGTAGGCGCGCTCGACCTTGTAGGTGGCGAACACGTGCGACATCCCGGCCCGGACCTCGGCGCGCGGCACGCGCCAGTTGTCCGGGTCGCCCTGGTCCCATTTCGTCCAGATCATCGGCCGGCCGTCCGGGAACGTCGGTGTGAACACGTAGCCGTCCGACAGGCGGCAGCAGGTGATGGCCGTGCAGTCGTCGTGGTCGGAGCCGTCGAACCCGACCGTGATCCGCTCCCCGGGTGCGACCTCTTGCGGCAGCGCGCACCGCTCCCACAGATGCCGGGCCAGCCACGTCTCCGACAGCGACACCGGCAGGTTCAGGAAGTACCGCCGGAACTTCGCCCGGTCCTGGGTCGGCTTGTGCGCGAGCGTCACCATCCGGTCCAGGTCCATCCAGCCGGCGGCCGGACCGTAGGCCTGCACCAGGCCGCGTTTCAGCTCCGCCGGGTCCTCGTAGGCCGCGTCCTCCAGCAGCCGCTCCGGGGCCTGGACGTGGTCGAAGTACAGCCGCGGCGCCTTCTTCGCCTTGAAGTTGCGGTGAGTGCGCTCGGCGATGGAGTCCTCGCCGATGGCGTACATGGTGGACGTCTGGAGGAACCAGGGCTCGGCGGCCTTCCGCTTCATCGTGTTCCGCTCGACGGTCTCGTACATGTCCCGCAGCTCGGGCAGCACGTACAGGTGCGTCTCATCCGCGACCGAGAACGACTCCTTGCCGCCGTCCTTCGCCGCACTCGACGCAGTTGAGGGCCGGATCTCCCCGCCGTCCGGCAGGAACACGCGGGTGCTGGACTGCCAGTCGTTGCCGATGTCCACGCCCGGGAAGTCCTCGGCCAGGCGCTCGGAGTGGGACAGCATGTAGGTGACGTTGGCGTAGGTGTTGCCCGCCTGCGTCTCCTCGGTCGCCAGGCATCGGATGAACGGGTACGTGACCGGCCGGCCGACGGGCTCGCCTGGCTCGTACTCGTATCCCCAGTCCGAGACCTCGCCCGGCTCCGCCCAGTGGTCGAACCGCACCGGCGCGAGGGCCTCGGCGACTACCAGGCATCCAGCGATCTCCGACTTGGCCCGGCCCTTCGCCCGCGACAGCAGCACCTCATCGAAGCGACGCCGGCCCTGACCGTCGATCGCGTAGCAGCAGACGATGAACCGGAGGATTTCCTCGTCCAGCTCGATCGGCTCGCCCTGGACGTCACCGGGCCCGTGCGGCAAGTAGTACTCGATCCAGTCCGCCAGGGCGTACCCGAGCGACCGGCGGACGCCCGGGGTACGCACTACTCGTCACCGACCGCCCGAAGGCGACGCCGGGGGTCGTCACCGCGGCGTGCTGCCGCCCGCTCCGCGGCCCGGGCCGCGCCCTTGCCGACCTCGGGCTGGCCGAGGGACCAGCGCAGCCGCATGCGGTCGGCCGCCGTGCCGCCGATGGCAGCCTCGTTCAGCCGGATCTCGCTCAGCAGCTCCTTCTTCGGCTCCTGCCAGTACTGCTCGACCAGCTGCGCGAGCATGTGCAGCCGCTGCCAGTCCGTGGCCAGGAACGTCGCAGCCTGCGGGCTGCGGCGCCACGTCTCGTACCAGGACAGCGTCCGGGTGTCGTAGTCGTGACCGCCCGGGAGATCCGGGGACGGACCGGTGAAGCCGTCCGCCGGCAGCACCGTTCCGGGCACCTGGTCCGCGTTGCGGCGCCGACGTTCGCCGTTCGGCACCGGACCCACACCAGCCATGGGGTTACCTCCCGTTCGCGCCGTCGCGGCGCATCAGGCCCGGCCGTCGCGGCATCGGGCACGGTTACACACGGTGGTCGCCGAAGGGGCGGCGGGGACTCCCAGACCCGTACACACAGCGAGCCACCTCCCCGGCGGTCCCCGCGTTGATCATGATCGGGGGCCTCCCCCGGGGGTCCGATCACTCAGAGTCACCAGAGGTGGAGCGGTCGAGCTCGGGCAGTGACACCCGGAGGGCAGCCGCTCGCTTGATCGTCCAGACCTGCGGGGGGTCGGCGGGGTCGACCATGGGGCGGTCCTGGTCGTCGCGCTGGATCTCCTCGTAGCAGATCACCGTGCGGTGGCCGGCGCGCTCGATGGTGAGCCCGGGTGTCTGGGCGACGTTGCGGGGGTCCAGTCCGTTGGCCTGTGCCCACGCGATGAGCGCCTCGCGGTGCCGCTCCATGTCCTGTGCGTTGATCGTCTTCAGTACTCGGCTGCTCACCTGTTCCACCCTCCTGGCTGGTGCTTGGCCGTCTCGCTGGAGTGGCAGGGGCCGCACAGTCCGCGTCCGTGGTCTGGGTCGTTCGGGTCGAGGCCGGCGGCGACCAGCTCACGTCTACTCATTGGCCAGTGGTCGGCGTGGACGGTGGGCTGGCCGCATGGTCCGACGTGGCCATGGCCGTATGCCGTGCAGACACAGCGGAGGTCACGTTGGAGGACGGGCTGTCGGAAGCGTCGCTCGTGCTCGCTGTCGTAGCCGCGCTGTCGTGCGCTGCCACGCTGCTGCTCGGCCTGGGCGCGGCAGGCCTGGCACCGGCCGGTGGGGGTGAGGTGGGGGCAGCCTGGGGTGGAGCAGACGGTCAGGGCTCTTCGTCTGGCCATCGTGCCTCCACTACCGTGTCGGGCCTACGACTTGAGGGGGTCGCTGTGACTGGTGAGGGACGCTCGGACTGGGCGCTCGGGGTGTTCGCGGCCGGGCTGGTGCTGGTGTTCGTGGCCGTGATCAAGGGCTGGTGGGTGCTGCTGGTCCCGGCGGCCTGCTTGATCGTGGGCGCTGTGGCGGGGACGACGCGGGCTCGACGGTCTGGGCAGGCACCGGAGATGACGGTGCGCCCGGGCGGGGATGAGCGGCCGTGGCGGCGCCGGCGGTAGCTACTTGGCCAGGGCCGGGTGCAGTACGGGCAGCAGGTCGCAAGCGCCCATGAGGCAGACGCCCTGTCCTTCGCTGACGATGTGGACGTGGTGGCCCTGCATGGCGAGTTGATGGGCGGCCTCGGCGGCGCTCCGGGGCGCCTCGTTCGTGGCGGGCATGACGCCTCCGGGTACGACAAAGGCCCCGCTGGTGGGCGGGGCCTCGGGTGTCTGTGGTGCCGTCTGCGGGCACAGTTGTACACCGGGATCGTCACACAGCGTCTGACCTGCGGTCAAGCGGAAGCGCGATCACGGCGCTTGAGGACGAGGGCGGTGACGTCGGGGACGGCGAAGTACGGGTACCGGTCGGTGCCGCCGGAGCGGGTGAGCTGGCCGCGGTAGACGAGGTTGCGGAGGGCGCCGGCGCTGATGCCGAGGACCTGGCGGGTCTGTTCGGCGGTGAGGTGGCCGGGGCGGATGTTCTGCGGCTCCATGCCCCCATGATGCGCTGGATGCGCTTCAGCAGTCGCTCCACGAGTACTCGTCGGTGGCGTCCGCGAGACACTCCTTGAGGTCATTGAGTGCGTCTTCCTGTACGCCCTGGTCGATCGTGTCGAGGATGGTCTGGGCGGAAGCCCGGTCGGCCGTGCTGAAGCAAGCTGGGTTCTGCAGGATCGTGTTGGCGACCATGCGGCCGTTGGTCCGCTGCTGAGCTGGCTCTTGGTCGGGGGTAACCGCGTCGATGTACTCCCGGTAGAGCTTGCGGGCCTCTGTGCAGTCCGAGGCAGTTGAAGCGTGCTCCGATGCTGTTAGCCGTCCGGCCGCAAAACCGCCACCGGCGAGGACTACAGCGGCGGCGATCAGGCCGAGAGTGCGAGCTGCTGAGGGCATAACTCATCTTGTACGGCGGACGGGCTCGGTGTCTGCGGTTCTTGTCCGCGAGTAAGGGCCGCACAGGACTCTACGGAGGCCGCGCACCGGGGCGGCCTCACTTGATCGCCGCGCTAATGCTCATGCATCGGTCCAGTGTGTGGCGGTGCCGGGCAGGTTGTAGGACCTGCGGTGCGCTTCGATCTCGTCCTGGATGCCGTCGAGGACGTCACGGCATGACTGCTCGAACGAACGACTGATCTCGTCGGCTTGGTCTTCGCTGTATCTGCCGCTGTTGAGGTCCTCTTCGAGCAGCTCGCGGGCGCGGTCGTTGGCGATGTTCTGCCTGCGGTACTTGTCCTGCAAGCGCCGGAGCTCCGCCATGCCAGCGCGTTCGTTCAGGTCTTCGACCTCAGCCATGCTGGACACCCTCCCCTGTGTGGTCGTACCGATAGTGACGCACCACGACGTCTCGCTGAACGGGTTCGGCTGTAAACGATGTCGACAGCCGGGGTTTGGCGCCGTGCGGCGCCTCAACGCAAGCAGCCCGAAACCCGAAACATGGCAGGTCAGTCCCGATATCGGGGGCGAAACCAGTTTCGGATCTAGGTGAAACCATGGCCTTGATCCGAAACCAGCTCGCGGGGGTCTACTCGCCGTCCTCGGGCGCCGGGATGTCGGCCCAGCGGAGGCCCTTGGCGCCGCCGCAGCAGTCCCGGATGGTGAGCTGCCGGGTGGAGACCTTGAACGGCTTCAGCGCCACGCTGAGGGCCGTGGACGACCCGGCAGCGTCCATCTCGGTCCACGGCCGGTACAGGTCGGGCCGGTAAGCGGCGAGCGCCTCCACCAGGCGGTGGGAGTGGACGGACTCCACGCCGTCGGGCCAGATGGCCCGCAGGTGGTCTACGACGGTCTCGACGTCGAGCTCCTCGACCTGGGCGCCGACGGACTGTCCGGAGAGGGTGCCGGCGGCCGTGCGGAGCGCGAGGGCGCGGGCGGCGATGTCCTCGGCCTCGGTCTGCTTGATGAACGCGGCCCGCACGGTGATGCCCTCGCGGCCGCGGGCGAGGATGCCGGTGCCCTGCTCGTCCACGCTGATGTCGGTGGCGCGCATCCCGCGGTCGTAGGCGCCGGTGCCGAGGACGTTGTTGTTGGCCCGCCAGTCCATGACGGCCAGGCACAGGCGGGTGCCGACGCTGCTGGAGACGGACGTGGGCAGGGACGGGGCGTCGGGGTTCTGGGTGAGCAGGATCAGGATGATGCCGTAGGCGCGGGCCTTCTTGATCAGGCGGGTGGCCAGGGCTGCGGCCTCGTCCTTGTAGTCGGGGTGGGTGAACAGCTCCTGGACCTCGTCGATGACGATGACGCGGGGGCCGAGGTTCTGCTCGGGGTACTTCTCGGCGAGCGCGCGGGTGACCTTGCGGCCCTCGGGGACCTCGGAGGCGGGTAGGGAGCGGACGAACGCGGCGCGGCGCTGGTACTCGGCGATGCCGGAGCGCATGCCGGCCAGGGCGGCCTCCAGGTCCTCGTCTTCGTCGCCGGAGACGTACCGGTGGCAGATGGGCTTGACCGCGTCGAGGTCGCCGGAGCCCTTGAGCTCGTAGATCCACAGTTCGGCGGTGGGGTCGAGGGCGACGCCGAGGACGATCGCCAGGGCGCAGGACGTCTTGCCCGATCCGGGGATGCCTCCGACCAGCAGGTTGGAGTACATGAGGGTGATCTCTACGAGGTTGCCGCGCGGGTCGAAGCCGAAGGGGAGCGGCTGGTAGACGTCGGCTTGGCCCTCCTTCATGAGCGGCCACAGCTTCCGGCCGGCCTTGGCCGGGTCGCGCTGGGCGACCCACAGCACCAGGCGGCCGGGGTGCGCGGTGCGGTCGGCCTCCGGCCACACGGTGGAGATGGGGCGGCGCATGGCGGCGGCGAGCGCGGCCCGCTTCTCCAGAACGGCCGTGGCCTCGACGCCCGGGGGCAGGTCGACCTCGGCGCGCCAGCCGGGGCCGTCGCGCATGACCTCGGAGGCGAACTCGACGCCTCGGCGGCCCTTCTTGCCCTCGATGCCGATGGCGGCGAGGGCCTCGAAGACCTCGGTGGAGTCGAGGCGGCGCATTACGTTGGTGGCGACGTAGCGGGTGATGAGCGGCTTGCTGTCGCGCTTCTCACCGTTCAGGCCGGCCAGCGCTGCGGCGGCGACGGCTGCGGCGAGGGTCCAGCCGGGCACGAGGAAGGCGCTCACCAGGGTGGTGATGCCGGTGGCGGTGGCCACGGCGATGGAGGCGATGCGGCGGGGCCGGACGCGCCGGGAGTGCTCGCGGGACAGTGCCAGCCACGCCTCGATGTCCGCGGAGGCGGCGGCCTTGGCCTCGACCGGGCGGGCCTCGGTGTCGGCGACCCACTTGCCCCAGCGGACGATGAGGCGGCCGGCGCCGCGCGGGGCGCGCAGCAGCAGGCGGGCGAGGTAGACGGGCGCGCGCAGGGCGTGGAAGGCGGTGACGTGCGCGTAGTACGACGCGGTCCAACGGGCGGCGTCCACGAACTCGGCGGCGTTGCGCAGGAAGGTGGGGACGACGGGCGGGGCCTCGGCGAGGTAGGCCTGCTTCTCGGCGAGCCAGCTGCCGGGCTCGGCGCCCGCGTTGGGCGGGTCGACGGGGCGGGGCTCGGTGGTCTCGACGACGTCGATGATGGTCTCGGTTAGCGTGTCGCGGGCGTCGTCGGCGAACGAGGCCGCGGTGTCGGTGCCGGGCTCGGTGGCGAGTTTGAGCAGGGCGACCTTCGGGTCGCTGTGCCCGTTGACCCGCTCGGGTGCGGTCTCCGTCATGCTGGTCTCTCCGGTCGTTCTTGTTGGGCGGTCTGGGACACGGGGCGGCCGGCTGTCCTTGGTCGGGTGACGGCCGCCCCGTGGCGTGGCTACTGCTTGCGGCCCTTGCCGCGCTGGTCCTCGCGCTTCTGCGCCTGCTCGCGGATGCGGTCGACGCGCTGCTCCAGGGCCTTGGTGGACTTGCCGAGGGCTCGGCGGCGCTCGATGCGGACGCCGAGGGCGATCACGCTGGCCAGCTCGCGCAGGTTGTGTGGGTCGTGCGGGGTGGCGGCCATCGGTTACGCCTCCGTCTCGTCGTCGGCGGGCAGCTGGGCGGCGAGGGCGGTCCACGTCTGGGAGCTCTCCGCCCAGGCCGTGCTGGCGTGGGCGTAGATCGGGGCGCGGTCGCGGTAGTCGGGGTGGTTGGTCAGGCGGTGGGCCTCGGCGGCGAGCTGCTCGGCCTTGTGGGCGGCTTCGGTGGCCCGGGTCAGGGCTTCGGTGCGGTTCACGGTTCCTCCTTGATGGGCCGGGCTGTCCGGTCCCACCGCACCCCCGGGATCACTTTGCGGGTGTCCGCAAGGTGATCACCGGAGGACGGAAGGGCAGGTCAGCGGCCCTTGTGGAAGTCGCGCCACAGGCCGCGCAGGACCAGGGCGAGGATGGCAACGGAGACGGCGCCGATGGCGACGGCGACCGCGAACAGGGAGGCGACCAAGCCGCCGGCGATGCCGAGACCGCCGATGGTCACCCACTTCTTTGCGTCGAACTCCGGCCGGGCCGGCGCCGCGGGGGCGGCCGTCTGCTGCTGGGTGGCCTGCTGGGTGGCGAGGACAGCGGCGACGATCTGGGCGACGTCGACCGTGTTCGCCGCGGCCTCCCGGGCGGCGGCCTCGGCCTTCTCCAGGGCGTCGCTCATCGCGCCCACCTCCGCATCCGGGGCAGGTACGGGCGGGCAACGGCCCCGAGGGCGAACGCGACGAACACCGGCTTGCCGAGCAGCCATGCGATGACGGCGCCGACGAAGGCGAAGACGGACGGGATCAGGAGCAGCGCCCCGAGCAGGGCACCGAACAGGAGCCAGCGCATCACGCGTATCCGCCTTCCATCGGCTTGGCCGGGGCCTGCTGCCCGGTCTTCTTCGCGGCCCGGGAGAGGGCTGTGCGGACGTAGGGCTCGGTGACCACCAGGCGCCGTGTCCGGGCGACGTGCTCAGCGATCTCGCGGGCCGACGCGTCCGGCCCGAGGGCGGATGCGGCCTCCACGATCGCGCCCTCGGCGGTGACCGGCTCCAGCGCGTTGACCTGCGGCGCATCAGCCGCATCCGGTCGATGCACCTCATACTCCGGCGGACGGGTGCCTAGGACGAGGGCGACCTGTACGGCGGCCACCGGAACCCCGTGCAGGGTCAGTAGCTCGGCCAGCTCGGCGGGCGGCATATCCGGGTGCGCATCACGTGCGATCCGGATCGCATCCACCGGGTCCATCTCGGTGAGCTCCCGCCGCACCGCGTCCTGCAGCGACCGCGGCCGGGCCGGACTGACCGACGGCTTGTCGGCCTGTCCGCCGTACATGGATGCGAGGGCCGCATCGGCTCCGTCCCGGACGCGGACGCGCTGGACGTCGACCAGGCCGGCGCCGAGCTCGGTGTCCCCTACGCCGACGTACCGGGCGAGCCGCCAGTAGCGGCGGACAGCACGCTTGCGCTTGCCCTTGTCGGGGTGGCCGTCGGCGACGGCGCGGTGGTAGGCGAGCTGCCGGGCGGCGTCGGCGTTGCGGCGCATCACCTCGGCATCCAGGCCGGTGCGGTAGACGACGACGCTACGAGCGATCAACCCGAGGCCCTCGGCGGCGCCGGACATGGCGAGCGGGGTGACGGCGTACACCGCTGCCTCGCGCGGGCTGTTGGCGATCGCTACGCCGATGCAGCTGGCGGAGACGGGCGCGAGCCACATCCCGCCCCGCACGACGGCGGGCGAGGCCATGCCGAGCATGGTCCGCCCGAGCATGATCAGGGCGAGGATCAAGGTGAGGCCCTCACCGGCGGCGACCACGCCGGCCGCGGTCGCCTGCCGGTGGAACTCGGAGACGGCGTTGCTGTAGGTGCCCCAGGCGCCGAAGCCTCCGACGACGACCATGGCCACGGCGGCCACGCCGAGGACGCTGGCCTGCCCACGGGAGAGGTCACGGGTGCTCACTGGCCACCTCCGTCGAGGATCTCGGCGAGGTCGCGGCCGAGGGTGCGGAGCCGGTCGGCGGCCGCAGTGAGGGCGTCAGCCAGCTGCTCGACCCCGTCCGGGGTGTACGAGCCGGTGAAGTCGCCTTCCTCGACGTACAGCACGGGGTCCGGGCTGGAGTGCTCGGCGTAAGGCGACTGGGAGAGGACCGCCTGGAGGACACGGAAGCCGTTGACCTCGACGGTGTGCTCCGGCCCGTAGTGGGTGACGTCCGGCTTGAACTGCGCTTCGTCCGTGCGGTGGCCGATGCACCAGTCGGGCTCGTCGATCTCCAGCGTCTTGGTGACGAGCAGGTTCACGGTGGCGGTGCGGGGCTCGATCACCGGTCCTCCTCGGCGGGGAGGGTGACGGCCTCGGACCAGGTGGCGCCGGCGTCGAGCGCGGCCTGCGCCTGGTTGACGGTGACGTACCCGGCGATGGGGTGCTTGGCGAGGCGCTCGCGCAGATAGCTGGCCGTCCACTCGACGGTCGCGGGGTCGCCGTCGAGGACGCTGCGCAGGGCGATCCTTGCGTGCACGACGCGGTCGCTGAGCAGGCGGTTGTGTGCCTCGCTGCCGCCGAAAGTGGCGGGGTGCGGGAGGTCGATGGCTTCGAGTACGGCCGCGAGGAGTACGCGGACGGGCTCGGGGATCTGTGCGGTGATCACCGGGCCACCGCCTTGCGGATGGTGCCGGTGACGCCGGCCTCGGTGGCGCGCACGGTCAGCGTGTGGCCCGGGGTGCGGCGGATGAGGCCCGCGGCGATGAGACGCCGGGGGCGCGGGGAACTTGCGGCCCTCTCGGGGCGCGCGAAATGATCGGCCATGCCGACTCCTGGTTGCGTCAGGATGTTCGGTCGGGGGTCGGACGGTGCGATCGCCCCGGGTGCTGCAACGCCTGGGAGCTGCTGTCCGGCCCTCGCTGTCTATTCGGTTGTGGTGGCGTCCTCGGCGGACGCACGGCGGCGCTCGTCTCGCTTGAGCGCCTGGTCGATGGCCTGCCAGGTACGCCCGAGGGTGCGGGCAACCGCGGCGACGGTGCCCAGCTCCGCTACGCCTTCGCGCAGGGCCTGGGCTCGTCGGGCGGCGGCCTCGGAGGCGAGTCGGTTGAGCCGCTGCAACAGCTCTTCCTCTTCGCGGACCCGGTCGCGCCAGGGCTTGGGTTCCATCACGCCGACTGTATCCAACACCGGTGTTGGGTACAAGGTGGTCACGCCGACTCCTGCGGCTGAAAGAACTCCAGCCGCATCCAGTCGGCTGCCGTGGCGTACACGTAGCGGCACCACCGGCACTCGATGCGGGTCTGTCCGGGCAGCCGGGAGATCACCGCGCCACACACCACGCCCTCGGCCGTGATCGCGACGCACGTGCCGAGCCGCTGCGGGCGGGGCGCCGGGTCGCCGACGATCGACCGTGCCGCCGCTTCCAACGTCCACGTCTCGCGGCACAGGTCCCCGGTCCCCGGGTAGTGGTCGACGACCCAGTCGAGCTCCATCGCCAGCCATCGGCAGTCCGCGGCCAGGTCCGCCGGCGGAGGCGGCGGCGCATGGCGCGGCCAGCGTTCGCGCTGCACGTCCACCCGCCACAGCCGCATCACCTCGGCCGCGCGGCCCCAGTTCACGTTGTCGAGGACGTCCTCGTTGAGCGGGGACCGTGGGCCGGCCGCGCCCCGGGTGGTGACGATCTCGCCCCACCCGTGTCCGCGGGGCACCAGGCACTGGCCGACCTCGTCGTACAGCTTGGGCAGCTCGTCCAAGCGCTTGGCGAGCTGGACGGTGTGCCGCTCACACAAGTACCGGCCCGCGGTCTCCTCGCCGCACAGCTCGCACGCGCTCATCTCGGCTCCGTGTGGTCGTACTCGGACTCGCCGCACGCCGTGCCGTACCCCTTGGCCGTGCACGGGTGCAGCGAGCCCTCGCCCTGGTATGGGTGGCTGCTGATCGGAAACTTCTGCTGGCCGGGCACGGCCGCCTTGTCCGTGGCGCGGCCAAGGTCGCCCATGGCCTGGAGGTACATGCGAGCCAGCGGGGCGACGACTTCCATCAAGCCGGCCAGAACCGACTCGGTCGGCACCCACGTGAATCCGCCATCGGCCCTGTTGGGCGCGGGCATGGTGTCGTCGTCCGGGTCGATGAAGCGGTGGAGCCGCGCGCGCAGGGCCGCGCGCAGCTCCTCGTCGACCGCGGTCACCGGGTGACCTTGCGCTCGGCCTGCAGCTGGTACAGGCGGAGGCTGGCCAGGTAGTGGTCACCGGCCGCGCGCCGCCGAGCAGTTGTGGCGGCGGCACGGCTGCGGCGGGCGTCCTTATGGGCCCAGTAGGCGTGCAGCGATTCCATGGCCTGGGCGCCGATCGCGATGCCGTAGATGAGGAACAGGATCTCGTTCACAGTCATGGTCGTCTCCTTACGCGGCAGCTGCCGCAGCCTCGACTGCTGCTGAGGCCAGCTCGGGGGTGTCGAAAGTGCCGAGGTACATGCGGACTCGGTTCCGTTTAAGCGCTGCCTGGTACCGGCCGGACCGCACTCGGTAGACGCCCGGGGGGATTTCACGGCGGGGAAGCGCGCGGTTGAGGTTCGACTGCGACGGGGTGACCAGGCGCAGGTTGCTACGTCGGCAGTCCAGCCGATCGCGGTTGATGTGGTCGACGATGAGGCGGTAGCCAGTGCCGTCGGGTACGTCCATGAGCCAGCGGTGCAGCAGGACGACGGTGGCCCCCGTCCACAGCTGTGCGTAACCGTGGCTGCCGATGCTGAGCCGGCGCCGCCCGAGCCGCTCGAAGTCTTCCGGGTCGAGCAGCACGGTCTGCGGTCCGTCCGGGTGTGAGGCCAGTACCTCGATGTAGGCGCGCATCAAAACGGGGGCTCCTCCGAGTAGCCGGCGCCCTGCGCGGCGGGCTGCTGCTGCGGGGGCTGGTTGCCCCAGCCGCCGGCCTGCTGCTGGCCGTTTGCCGGACGGGCGCCCGCCCAGGAGTCGGGACTGGTTCCGCCCGCCTGCCGCTGTCCGCTGTCCGCCGGGTTCTTCTCGACCTTGGCGGTGGCGCGGGCGAGGGACGGGCCGACCTCGTCGACGTCCAGCTCGTACACGGTGCGCTTCACCTGCTCGCGGTCCTCGTAGCTGCGCTGCTTGAGGCGGCCCTGGACGATGACCCGGGTACCGCGGGTGAGGGACTCGGCGACGTTCTCGGCGGCTTGCCGCCACACCGAGCAGGTGAGGAACAGGGTCTCGCCGTCCTTCCACTCGTTGGTCTGGCGGTCGAAGACGCGCGGGGTGGAGGCGATGCGGAACTTGGCGACGGCTGCGCCGGCCGGGGTGAAGCGGAGTTCGGGGTCGTCGACCAGGTTGCCGACGACGGTGATCACGGTCTCTCCAGCCATCAGCTGGTCTCCTTCTGGTTGTTGGTGGGCGCGCAGTTGGCGTGGACGTAGGCCGGGTCACCGGCCCTGATGCCGCAGGCGCAGCACTGGAGGAAGTCGCCGCTCTCACCGGTGCTGGGGTCGGCCCAGCTGCCGAAGTGCAGGCCCTCGGTGGTGCCGCAGTCCTGGCAGGCGATGGGGTCGGTGTGACCGTGGCGGCGGGCGATGTCCGTCGTGGTGGACATGGGGGTCTCCTTCTCGGCCAGGCGGGCGAGCTTCTGTGCGTGGCGGGCGGCGAGCCCTCGCTGCCGGGCGGCAGCGAGGGCTGCGCGCCGGCGCTTGGCCGCTTCGGCGTGGGCCCGGGCTGCGGCGATCTTCTCGGCGACGACGTCGTCGACGTTCACGGCTGCTCGCCCGGCGCCAGGATCCGGCCGTCTGCGCGGATGATCTGGTCGAGGTCGCCGAGCGTCCAGGTGCGGCCATCCAGGACGAACACGGGGTGTACGCCGTGCTGGGGCGTGCCATCGGCGTCGGCCAGGCACTGGGCGGCCCAGGCGACGATCGGGCAGACCTTGCGGTCTCCGGAGCTGGGCGAGGTGACGACGATCTGCCAGCCAGCTTCGGCAGGGATGAGTGCGGTGATCTCGTTGCCGTCGTATCGGGTGCTGCTCACTGCGATCTCCTTTGTGGATGCCCCAGAGGGGGGACGGGGGGGACAGGGGGGACGCTGTTTGTCCCCCCCTCCCTCGCGCGGTACGCGAGTCGAGTAGTTATTGATCTTGATCTTCTATTTAGGCTGGTCACAGACTTGCTTGCGTCTGCAATAGTTCGGAGGCGGAACTAATTCGGGGTGTCCCCCCGGGAGAGAGGGGGGGACAATCGCTGTCCCCCCGTCCCCCCTGTCCCCCCGGTGTCCCCCCTCACGAAGGGGGGACGGGGCCGGGGACGAAACGTCCGTCCGTCTCCAGGACCCACTCCCGGAGCGCGGCGTAGGCGAACGCGTCGGCGAGGTACTTCTTGTCCCGGCCGGCGGTCCTGGCCCGCACCGTCTTGCGGGTCTGCGGCCCGCTGTCCCGGACCAGCACGGCCAGGCGAAGCGCCAGCCGTTCGACGGCCCGCTCGGTCCGGGCGTCCTCGGCCAGCTGCTTCGCGTGGTCGACGCGCACCTCTTCCTCGATGCGGGCCTTGGTGCGCTTCTCCTGCTCGCTCCTGCGCTGCGCCTCGCAGTAGGCCAGCACCGCGTCCCTCGTGGCGCACGACGACTCCCACAGGATCAGGGCCAGCCGCCAGTCCTCCGTCGTCACGTGCCGACGGCCGCCGAGGATGGCCAGCAGCGACGCGAGCTTCACGCGCATCACCGGGGCCTGCGAGTCGAACGGGCTCAGCTCCGACGGAGCGACCTGCCCGCGGACCTTGGCCAGGTCGGCGGCCCGCAGCTTCGCCTTGATCGCTTCGTCGAAGGAGACCAGGACGAAGCGGCTCGCCATGTCACTCGGCGGCGCGGTGGCCGCCTCCCGCCACGCGGTCAACTCGCCGGGCCACTCCGGCGGGACGTCCGGGATGGCCGGGTCGATGACCTGTACCCACACGAACCGTTGCGGCGTGCCCTCGGCGACTTCCTCGAACAGCGGGGCCACAGTCTCCGGCTGGAAGCCGACCAGCAGGCCCAGGCTGTACGAGCCGCTGGGGATGTACCGGCTGGTGTCCTTGCTGGCGTTGGTCTGCCCCAGCGTCTGGCCCACGGCCGCACTGCGCAGCGTCTCGCCGAGCGTCGACCCGGACCGCTCCTTCATCAGCCGGGTGATGGTGGCGCCCTCGTCGACGTAGAAGAAGGCGTTGTGCCGCACCTGCCGGCGGACGCTCACGGTGACGGGCGTCTCGGTCCCGCCCCGCTTGCGGACCTCGCCCGTCTCCTCCTCGACGATGCCCATGAACACCTCGGCCAGGCCCTCGCCGGAGCCGAGGGGCAGCCCGTCGCGGAAGTCCAGCTCTGGTGGGGCGGGCATGAGCCGGTCGGCCACCTCGACGCCGGTGGACTTGCCGATGCCGGACGGGCCGATGATCCCGCCGAACAGGTTCAGCGAGGCGTACCCGGCGATGCCGGTGTCGGCGCGGATGCGGTGCGACACCAGCGAGGACAGCCGGGTGAGGACCGACAGCAGGGCGACGTCACCGGACCGGGTGCGGGAGTGGCCGGCCTGCCGGATGTGCTGCAGCTCGGGGCGCGCGTTCCAGAACTCCTCGGGGATCAGCCCGGGCACGGGGGCCGGGCTGGTGTCGTCGACCGCCCCGAGGTCGGGCTCGTCGACAGGACCCTCGTAGGTCTCGGCGTAGCCGTGCTCGATGTCGCTCCAGTCGATTCCGTCGCCGCCGAGCAGGTCCCGGAGGTCGGAAGTTGCGGCGGTGTGGGAGACCGGCGGCCACGGCGTCCGGGGGTGCTGCATGCCGGAGCGCAGCCCCGACTCGATACTCGGCCGCGCGCGGCCCTCGGGGTGGTTGCCCGCGATGGCCGCCGACAGCAGTGCCTCGCGGGCCTCGGTCTCGGTGACCGCGCCGGCGGCGACGAGCGTGCCGACGTTGAACGCGGCCCGGTTGATCGTGTTGTTCTGGTCGCCGTGCGGTGCGCTGACGATCAGGTCGCACTCGTCTTGCAGGGCCTTGCGGGTGTAGGCGTCCAGCCGGTCGGACTTGACGGTGAAGGCGCCGGCGGCGCGCGGCTGGCCGCCGCGGAGCTTGGCCAGTGCCGCGTCCACGCCCTGCTGGATCGCCTCGGACGTCGTCACGCTGCCCTCCGAGCCTGCGGGGTGAGCGCCGCAGGCCAGGCGACGGCTGGCTGGAGGAAGCGGCCGTGTCCGGACCATTGGTACCGGCCGCCGCTGCCATGCAGGGACGGGGCGAGCAGGATGTAGCCGTTGTGCTTGACGTCCAGGCCGGGCCCGAGTGTGCCGGGCAGGCTGATGCCGGGGGTGCGGTACACGATGTGGAGGCCGCCGCCCCCGGTGAGCTGCATGACGGTGCCGGGCAGCACGCCGACGCGCTGCTCCAGGACCGCGAGGGACTTGTCGCCGCCGTGGCGGGGGTCGATGTCCAGGACGGCCCATCCGTTCAGGGCGCAAGGGGCGCCGATGTTGGCATCGGGTTCCTCGCGCCACCAGCGGCGGACCAGGTCGACGTCGGTGGTGGCGGCCCAGAAGCCGTGGCAGGTGGGGACGCCGCACCGGCATTCCTCGGGGCGGTGCGGGATGTACTGGCTGTTCTTCTGGTCGCAGCGCACGCAGTTGGCGTATGGGGTCTTGTTCCGGCGGACGCGGAAGACCTTGATGCCCGCCGCTGCGTAGGCCTCGGCTGCGGCCGGGAGTTCGGCGGGGATGCGGAGGTCGACGGTCACGAACTGCTCTCTTCTTCGAGCTGGATCGGTGGTTCGTGGGTGCGGGCGGGCGCCGCGGGGGGAGTGACGGCGCCCGCCCGCGGCTCAGGCGGTACTGCGCTTGGCCTTGGCGATCTCCTCGGCGGCCGCGGTGATGCGGTTGCACCAGGCGCGGGCCGCGTTGAGAACGGTGAACGGGCTGGGCTGCTGCTCCAGGTCGTGCCGGATGGAGTCCATGACGATCTCGTGGAGAGCCCGCTCGGCGGCGCGCTGCACGTACCGCTCCTCGTCGCTCGACTGCGGGCCGAGGTCGGCCGGGTTGTCGACGGGCCACTGGCCCGGGCGCCGCTCAGTCATTCCGCACCGTCCACATAGGTTGCGATCCAGTCGGCGAGCTCCTGGAACGTCTCGGCGCGCCGCCCTGTGGCGAGTGCGTAGAGAGCACGCATGCTCAGCTCGAACTCAACCGCGTTGGCGGTCGCTGCTTTCGGCGTGGCGCCCCGTGCGGCGAGGTATCGCTCCGCCGCGAAGGGGTCCGACTGGGCCCACGGGGCAGAGATCTCAGCCTCGGCTTCACAGACGAGGTCGAGCGCTGCCTGCGGGATCTCGTCGCCCTGGCCCAGCTCGTGTACGGCGGCGAGGAACTTGGCACGTTCGATGCGCTCGGAACTGCTCACGCCGCCTCCTTGGCTGCGGGCTGGTGGAAGGCCGCGCGGATCCGCGCGCGCTGCTCGGGGTTGAGCTCGGGCGCGGAGTCGACGACGCGATCGATGCGCGCCCAGTACGTGGCGTTGCGGGCGTCGTCGGCGAAGCGGACAGGACGGGCCGGAGGGCGCCGTGAGGCCATGTAGTCCTCCTCGGACTGCTCAGGCCCCGCGCCCAGGGACAAGGGCACCACAGAATCGGCGGAGTGTTCCCCCCGCCCCCGATTGCCGGTCACGCCTGGGTCTCCGGGCGCTGCATGTACTCGGCGCGGATCCGGATCAGCTCGGCGTGCGCCTGCCGCATGGCGGCCAGCTGGCTGGACACGGTACGGATGACGGCGGCGAGGCCGTCGGGGTCGAGGCCGCTGATGTAGTGCTCGTCGATGAACTCGACGATCGCGAACGGCAGCCGCCGGGAGTGGTCCGTGGCGAACGGGTCGACCTCGATGCGGGTGGACAAGACCGTGTAGTCCTCGGGCGTGCCGGTGGTGTCGAGCGGCAGGGTGGCCGTGGCGACCGGGTCGGTCCAGCAGAAGACGTCGACCGGGTGAGAGGGCGTCTCGGAGTCGTGCCGGTGGTTGATCGTGCAGCCCTGCATGCAGGTGACGGGGACGGTCTCGCCGGTCTGGGAGTGGGTGAACGCCCAGGTGCGGGGCTCGGCGGGCAGCGGGCTGGTGGCGCCTCCGTACTCGATGGCCAGGCGCTCGATGGCGTCGAGGCGGGCGCGCTGTACAGCGACCTTGGCGAGCACCTGCGCGGGGGTGGCCTCGGCTATGTCGCCGAGGTTGCCGCCGCTGTGGGCGACGAGGGTGGGCTGCCCGTTGTCGAGGTCGTGCATGATCTCGGCGGTCAGGCTGGCGGTGATGGCCTGCTCGGGCAGGGTTGGCGACGCCGTTGTCGCCGTGGCAATCTCGTGCATGGAGACGTCTCTTTCCGGCGGCGGCGCTGATGGGGTGGGCTAGACCCCGGGCGTCGCCGTCTTGCTGGTTAGCGCTGGTGGTGAGAGCTGTTCTCTGCAGGCGGCGTCGGGTGGCTAGACCCGGCGCCGTCGCTGTTGCCAGGGGTGATGGCGAGGACGCGGAGTATGTCCTCGGTGGCCACCCGGACGGTGCGGCCGGCGCGGATGACCTTGCAGGGGAACTGGTCGGCTCGGACCAGGGCGTAAGCCGTGGTGCGCCCGATGCCGAAGGCCCGGCCTGCGGTCTCCACGTCGACAGCGGCCGGAAGTGCGAGCAGCTCGTCTCGGGTGAGCGGGCCGCGCGCCGTTGCCGTTGTCATGATTCGTGGCACTCCTTGCGGAAGTTGCTTCCTGAGGAAGTGACTTGAGTCTGCGCTCCCGTTTCAGGCCATGTCAAGCGGTGCTGTCTTGTGCGAGCACAAGTCTCGTGGGAGTGTTGCTGAATCCTGACAACGCGTGCCGGGTTGTCCGTCAGCGTCCGCGCTGGCCGTCTCGGTACGGTTGGAAAACAGCACAGCCGCCGTGGGAGTCTCGCCGCCATGACACAGCCGCAACCCGATTGGTCCGTTCGTCTAGCGCTGTCAGTTGCCCGGGAGGTCCGGCGTCACAGGCAGGCGCAAGGGCTCAGTGCGCAGCAGCTGTCGGATCGGTGTTCCGAACTCGGGATGCCTATCCAAAGGTCGGTTCTGGCCAACCTTGAGAGTGGGCGCCGGACTACGGTGACGATCGCCGAGGTGCTTGTACTTGCCGCCGCGCTAAACGTCCCCCCGGCCCTACTCGTGTTTCCTGTCGGGCGGGCTGAGGAAGTAGAGATGCTCCCTGGTTTCCAGGCGGAGACATTGGAGGCGGTGGACTGGTTCGCCGGGATTAAACCACGGGATGCACGCACGCCGTTTTCACACAATGCGCTGTTCTTGTACCGGCGTCATCGCGTGCTGACCAGAGAACTACGTCGTCAGCTACAGCAGCGGGAGGATGATCGGGCCGAGTACCTGGCGTCCGACCGAGAGGGATTGTCCGAACGGCTGGAGAGAGCGCGGGAGCGTGCCGCAGTCGCCCGCGACCTCGCCATTGATGCCCGTGAGCGGTTCAAGCGCGCCAGCCCGGAGGAGCAAGAGGCGGCCCAAGCCCGCATGGCGAGGGCCGCGCAGGCCGCAGACGTTGCTCTGCGCGACATGCAAGAACTGGAGATTCGGCATATGAACGTCCGGTAT
This sequence comes from Streptomyces sp. NPDC004658, assembly GCF_040609555.1. NCBI lineage: Bacteria > Bacillati > Actinomycetota > Actinomycetes > Kitasatosporales > Streptomycetaceae > Streptomyces > Streptomyces sp. NPDC004658. Next base: position 63,732 of record NZ_JBEXKG010000003.1, on the reverse strand, counting down.
TTGGAGCAAAACCTAGCGAGCCTGGATGACCTAATTCACAAGCGTGCAATCGAGGTAGAGAAGATCCGCCTTGAAATGAAAAACAAGGGCTTGGTCTTGCCTCGCTTGCGCGATGATCTGTACGGAATCATCCGTGAAATCCCTGACGATCTGAGTTTGTCCGATGATGATCTGTACCCGGACGATGAGTAACGGTCGTCGTTCCTTACCCTGCAGGCGCCTTGCTGTCTGGGCTAACTAGCCGCGATTTCCTCGCTTCCACTTGAGTACGACGGCGTCGTAGTCGAAGTAGCCGCCGTCGGGCATTCGCCCGGGTCGCGGCGTCTTGAGGGTCACCTCGACCAGGGTCCGCAGCACGTTCCGCTGCTGCTCCAGCTCCAGCGCCTTCCAGGCCTTTCGCACGTCCGGCGCGCCGACCAGGCCGACGAGCGGGTCCCGCATCGCCGCCTTCGCCAGCTGCCTGGTCACGCCCTCCAGTTGCGCCCGCGCGGTGTCGGTGCCCTCGGTGAACTGCACCATGTCGATCTGCCCCGCGCCGAACAGGCTGGCCAGGTCCGTCATGCGCCGGCGGATCTGTTCGCTCTCCGCCTGGAGCGCGGCGACGTCCACCTGGTCGTTGCTCGGCGCGAGCAGGTCGTGAGCGTCCGGCCGTGACAGCCGCTCGACAATGACGTCCTCGACGTACTGGTCCACCACCTCGGCGCGCCGGCCGCCGCCGTGCCCGGTCTGGCACCGGTAGCTCGGGAACCGGCGGCCGCCGGACTGGGTGACGTACACGGACTGGTCGCAGTCGCCGCGGCCGCACCGGTACAGCAGTGAGCCGAGCCACTTCGGCTGGGCTCCCGGGGTCGTGCGCCGGGAGGGATCCTTCAGGATCGCAACGACAGCCCTGAACTTCGTCTCCTCGACGATCGGCTCCCACTGCCCGCGCCCGACCTCCTCGCCCTTGTAGACGGCGATCCCGGCGTTCCTGGGGCGCATCAGCATGTCCCGCATGTCGGTATGCGTGATCGCGTTACCGCGGGTGCTGGTGATGCCCTTGTCGGCGCACCACTTCACCAGACCCCGGATCGTCCCGCCAGACAGGATCGTGTCCGTCCAGTACCGCAGGGCCTCGGCCTCCTCGGGCACCACCTTGTTCATGTCGAGGACGGGCTCCTCGGTCTCCTCGCCGGTCTTCCGATCGACGCGCGTGCGGGTCTGCCCGGTGGGCACGCCCCAGCCGAACGGACGGATCCCGCCGGCCCACTCTCCGGACATCGCCTTCTGACGGCGGGCGCGGGCAACACGGTCGCCCTTGTGCTCGGATTCCTGACGGGCGACAGCGCCGTGGATGCGTGCCGTCATCCGCCCCGATGGGGTGGCGAGATCCAACTCGCCGGCCTGCACGGTCTGGGTGGTGACGCCGCGGCGCTCGCACAGGTTGATGTACTCCTCCAGTTCAAGGGGGGAGCGGTGCAGTCGGTCGGTGTGCCAGGCGATGACGATGGTGGCCGCACCCTGGTCGAGGTCGGCGAGCATGCGCTGGTAGTCCGGCCGCTTCTTCCCGCTGTACGCGGAGATGTCGTTGTCGACGTACACCTCGATGACGTCCCAGCCGTTTCGCTTGGCGAGGGCCTCGCAGTCCTCGCGCTGGCGGTCGACGCCGAGGCCGGCGCCGGTGCGGTCCTGGCTGATGCGGCAGTAGATGACGGCGCGCGTCCGGGTGTCCCCCGTTGGAGTGCTCTGCATGACCTGAGTGTGCACCAGTAGGGGTGTCATTGTCCGGAGTTCGGGAAGACGACGCTGCTCAGCGCCCTGCTCGGGCTCGTCGGAGCGGGCGAGCGGATCGTGCTCGCCGAGGACTCGGCCGAGCTGAGGCCGGACCATCCTCACGTCGTCCGGCTGGAGACCCGGCCCGCCAACCAGGAGGGAGCCGGCCTGGTCACCCTGGAGGACCTGGTGCGGCAGGCACTGCGGATGCGGCCGGACCGGCTGGTCGTCGGCGAGGTGCGCGGCCCCGAGGTGGTGCATCTGCTCGCGGCGCTCAACACCGGGCACGAAGGGGGTTGTTGCACGGTCCACGCCAACGCGGCGGCGGATGTACCGGCCCGGCTGGAGGCGTTGGCCACGGCCGCCGGGCTGGACCGGGCCGCGCTGCACAGCCAGTTGGCGGCGGCTCTCTCCGTGGTCGTGCACCTCGTACGGGACCGGTCCGGGCGGCGCCGGATCGCCGAGGTGCACGTGCTGGAACGGGACACCACCGGGCTGGTGCGGACGGTACCGGCCCTGCGCTGGGGCGAGCGGGCGTTCGTGCGGGAGCGGGGGTGGGAGCGGTTGCGGCAACTCCTGAGAGCCGGCGATGAGTTCGGAGGTCAGTGAGGGGCTGAGTGGCGGATCGGTGGCGTGAGAGGGACGGGTTCGGGCCGGCGAGGGGGAGCGGTGGGTGAGGGCGGTTGGGCGGCACTGTGCGGTTGGGCGGGGACTGTGCGGTTCGGCGGTCAATGCGGTCGGCGGGGCCGTGTGTTCGGTGGTCGGTGGTGGGTCGGTGAGCCTCGGCGGGTCAGTCGGGGCCGGCGATGAGGAGAGGAGTGACGGAAGTGATCGGTGAGACGTCCATGGGGGCCGCGCTGGTCTGCCTCGGTGCGTTCGTGTGGCTGCTCGGCGGGCGGCACCACGGGATGCGGCGGGCACGGCTGCTGCTGGCCGGCGGCGGGGTGGTGGCGACCGGGCCACCAGCCTGGGAGCGGGTCGTCGCGGAACTGCGGCGGCAGCACGGCCGGTGGGGAGCCGAGTGGTGGGCGCTCGCCGCCGGAGTGGGGATCGCGCTGCTGGGTTCCTCGGTGATTCCGGTGGTCGCGGGGGCCGCCGGGGTGCCCGTGCTGCGCCGGATGCGGCTGGCCCGGCAGGCACGGCGCACCCGGGAGCGACGGGCCGACGCGGTGATCGCCCTGTGCGGTGGGCTCGCCGGGGAGGTGCGGGCGGGACGGCAGCCGGGGGAGGCGCTGTTGCGGGCCGCACGGGACTCCGGCGGCCTCGGCGACGCACACGCCGCCGTGGTGGCCGCCGCGCGGTTCGGCGGAGACGTGCCCGGCGCGCTCGCAGTGGCGGCTCGGCAGCCGGGGGCGGAGGGTCTGCTCGGGCTCGCCGCGTGCTGGCGGGTGGCCGTGGATCAGGGCGCCGGACTCGCCACCGGCCTGGACCGGCTGGACGGGGCCCTGCGCGCCGAGCGGGACCAACGGTGCGACGTGAGCGCTCAGTTGTCCGGTGCCCGGGCCACCGCGGTGCTGCTCGCCGCGCTGCCCGCCCTCGGGCTGCTCCTCGGTACGGCCATGGGCGGTGACCCGTTGCGGGTGCTGCTGCACAGCGGCGCAGGCCTCGGTTGCCTGACGGCCGGCGCGGTGTTCGAGACGGCCGGGATGTGGTGGTCGATGCGGATCGTGCGTGGGGCGGAGGCCGCGTGAGGGTGCAGGCCGCAGTGAGGGGTGGAGGCCACGTGAGAAGAGCCGTGGGCGACGGGGCGAGTCGCCCGAACGACCGAATGACCGAATGGTGGGGGAAAGGGTGAGCGGCATGGGCGGGGACGTCATCCACAGGCTGGGGACGGCGGTGGTCGTGGTGCTGGTCCTCGGCTGGGGTGTCCGGAGGCTGGAAGTGGCGCGGCGGCGGCGTCGGGCACGGCACCGGGTGGCCGAGCTGCTGGGCCTGGACGTGCCCGAGCGCACAGTCCGGTTGGCGATTCCGGACGTCGTGCGGCGGCGATGGGTGCCGGCGGCGGGTGCGGCGTGCGGTGTGTGGGTGCTGGTCGGCGGGATCGTCGGTGCCGTGCTGGGGCTGGGTATGGGCGCGGCCCTGTGGCGGGGGCGGGGGCGGGGGCGTCAGACGGCAGCCGGGCGGCAGGAGGCGGTCGATACGGCCGGGGCCGCGCGCCAGCTTCCGCTCGCCGCCGATCTGCTGGCCGCCTGCATCGCGGCCGGCGCCGGGCCCGTGGCCGCCGCCCAGGCGGTGGGGGAGGCCCTTGGCGGGCCCGTCGGGCAGGCGCTGGCGCGGGGCGCGGCGGAGGTCCGGCTCGGTGGTGAACCGGCGGAGGCCTGGCGGAGCTTGGCGGAGCTGCCGGGTGCCGGTGCGCTGGCGCGGCTGCTGGAGCGGGCCGACGAGTCCGGGTTGCCCGCGGCCGGTCCGGTCGCCCGGCTCGCGTCGGACGCGCGGGCGGACTGGGCCCGTACGGCGACGGTTCGGGCACGCCGGGCCGGCGTGCTGATCTCGGCGCCGGTGGGGCTGTGCTTCCTGCCCGCGTTCATCGCGGTCGGCGTGCTGCCGGTCGTGATCGGACTGGCGGGCGGAGTGATGGGAGGGAGGTGAGGGCGATGAGAGCGGATCGGCCGGCAGACGTCAGGGACGTCAGGTAAGCGCGGATCGGCAGCGGACGACAACGAACGACAACGAACGACTACGAGTGACAACGAGCGACAACAGGCAAGAGTCTGACGGGGGTTGACATGTTCGAGAAGATCAGGAAAGCGGTGGTCCGGGTGTGCGCGGCCTGCCGAAAGGACGGCGGAATGGTGACGTCCGAGTACGCCATGGGCATCATCGCGGCCGTCGGGTTCGCGTTGCTGCTCTACAAGGTCGTCACCAGCGGCCAGGTCCAGGCGGAGCTCCAGGCCATCGTGAAGAAGGCCCTCAGTGCGCGGATGTGAGCGAGGCGGGGACCGCGGGTTCGTGACCGCGGAGGCGGCCGTGGTGCTGTCCGTGCTGGTGGCGTTCACGATGGCGCTGGTCTGGGGGCTGCTCGTGGTGGCGGCGCAGATCGAGTGCGTGGACGCGGCCCGTGCGGGCGCCCGGGCCGCCGCCCGGCAGGACCCGGCCGAGGCGGTGGTGACGGTGACCCGGGAAGCGGCGCCCAGGGGCGCGCGGGTGACCGTCGCGCGCGAGGGCGACCGGGTCCGGGTGACGGTGGTGGCCAAGCCGCCGGTGCTGAGCGGTTTGCCGTTCGAGGTCCGGGAGGAGGCCGTGGCCCTCGCCGAGGACACGGTGGGACCGAGGGGGACGGGGTCATGAAGCGCCGGGGCGGGCCGGGCGAAAGGCGGGTGCGTGCGGGCGGTCGAGGGGGGACCGGGCGGCAGGAGTGTGAGGAGGTGCGGCCCGGCGGGCAGGCCCAGCCGGACCGGCCGTCCGGCTCCGACCGGGGATCCGCCACCGTCTGGAGCCTGGGGGCGATCGCCGTGCTCTGCGTGGTGTTCGGCGCAGTGCTCGCTCTCGGGCAGGCCGTCGTCGTACGGCACCGGGCGGCCGGGGGCGCCGACCTGGCCGCGCTCGCGGCGGCGGACCACTGGACCGAGGGCGGCACGGCGGCCTGCGCCCGGGCAGGGCGACTGGCGGCGGCCCAGGGCGTACGGCTGGTGCGGTGCGCGATCGTGGGCGACACCTCCGAGGTGACGGCGGCCGCGGGAAGGGGGCCGTTCACGGCGGAGGTCAGGGCGAGAGCGGGACCGGCAGGCCCGGTGCCGCCCGGTGGGGCGGATGACTCCGCGGCGGGGTCATCAGGCTCCCTGGTGGGGCCGTCGGGCTCCCTGGTGGGTCAACAGGCTCCCTGGGGGGATCGTCTGGCTCCCTGAGGGGATCGTCTGGCTCCCCGGCGGAGTCGTCCGGCTCCCCGGGCGGGCGGCTAGGCATCCCCGAGGGACCCCAGGCTGTGCCGCCCGGCATCTCCGACGGCTCCCACGCAACGCCGCCAGGTGACCGGGGGCGAGTAACCCCGGCTCCGATGCCTGGCGCCTGGCGCCTGGCAGCTCCTGGCCGACCGCCACCCCGCGTCGGGCGAGACCCTGGCGTCGCCCCCGCCTCGCCGACCTCCACCTACCCCTCGCCAGATCCCTCCGTGCCCGCCCCCTCCGGGGCCTCCCGCAGCAGTTCCGTGAGCAGTCGTACCGCGCCCCTCTTGTGCAGGGGATCGTTGCCGTTGCCGCACTTGGGGGACTGGATGCAGGACGGGCAGCCGGCCTCGCACTCGCAGGAGGCGATGGCCTCGCGGGTGGCGGTGAGCCAGGCGCGGGCGGTGTGGAAGGCGCGCTCGGCGAACCCGGCGCCGCCGGGGTGGCCGTCGTAGACGAAGACCGTGGGCAGGAGGGTGTCGGGGTGCAGGGGCACGGACACGCCGCCGATGTCCCAGCGGTCGCAGGTCGCGAAGAGGGGCAGCATGCCGATGGAGGCGTGTTCGGCGGCGTGCAGGGAGCCGCCGAGGATCTCCGGGGTGATGCGGGCCGCGTCCAGCTGGTCCTCGGTGACCGTCCACCACACCGCGCGCGTGCGGAGGGTACGGGGAGGGAGGTCGAGTTTGGTCTCGCCCAGCACTTCGCCGGTGATGAGGCGGCGGCGGAGGTAGGAGACCACCTGGTTGGTGACCTCGACCGAGCCGTAGCACAGGCGGCCGGCGCCCCACGGGATCTCGGTGTCCGTCTCCAGGATGGAGATGGACGTGGTGTCGCGGGCGACCGTCGAGTACGGCGGGTCGGCCTGCTCGACCAGGGCGACGGAGTCCTCCAGGTCCAGGGAGCGCACCAGATAGGTGCGGCCCTGGTGCAGGTGGACGGCGCCCTCGTGGACCGTGGAGTGCGCGGCGCCCGCGTCGACCGTGCCCAGCAGGCGTCCCGTGCCGGCCTCGACGACCTGCACCGGACGGCCGCCGGCGCCGCGGATGTCGGTGAGGTCGGCGGCCCGCTCCCGGCGGGTCCAGTGCCAGGCCTTGGTGCGCCGGCGGAGCAGCTTCGCGGCCTCCAGCTGCGGCAGCACGTCCGCGCAGGCGGGACCGAAGAGGTCCAGGTCCTCCTCGGTCAGCGGCAGCTCCGCGGCGGCGGCGCACAGGTGCGGGGCGAGGACGTAGGGGTTGTCGGGGTCGAGGACCGTGGATTCCACCGGTTGGTCGAACAGGGCCTCGGGGTGGTGGACGAGGAAGGTGTCCAGCGGGTCGTCGCGGGCGACGAGGACCGCGAGGGCGCCCTGGCCGGACCGGCCCGCGCGGCCCGCCTGCTGCCACAGGGACGCGCGCGTGCCCGGGTAGCCGGAGATCACCACCGCGTCCAGGCCGGAGACGTCCACGCCCAGCTCCAGGGCCGTCGTCGCGGCGAGGCCGAGGAGTTCACCGGAGTGCAGGGCGCGTTCCAGGGCGCGGCGCTCCTCGGGGAGGTAGCCGCCGCGGTAGGCCGCGACACGCCGGGCCAGGGAGCGGTCGACCTCGGCGAGTCTCTCCTGGGCGATGACCGAGATGAGCTCGGCGCCGCGCCGGGAGCGGACGAAGGCGACCGAGCGCACGCCCTGGACGGTGAGGTCGGTCAGCAGGTCGGCGGTCTCGGCGGTGGCGGTGCGTCGTACGGGTGCGCCCTTCTCGCCACGCAGTTCGGTGAGCGGGGGCTCCCAGAGGGCGAACACCAGCTCTCCGCGCGGGGAGGCGTCGTCGGCGACCTCCACGACCGGCAGGCCGGTCAGCCGGCGGGCGGCGACCGCGGGTTCGGCGGCGGTCGCCGAGGCCAGCAGGAACACCGGGAAGGCGCCGTAGCGGGCGCACAGGCGGCGCAGCCGGCGCAGCACCTGGGCGACGTGCGAGCCGAAGACGCCCCGGTAGGTGTGGCACTCGTCGATGACGACGTACTTGAGCGATCTCAGGAAGGAGGACCAGCGCGGGTGGGAGGGGAGTATCCCGCGGTGCAGCATGTCCGGGTTGGTGAGGACGTAGTTGGCGTACTGGCGGATCCACTCGCGTTCCTCGAACGGGGTGTCGCCGTCGTACACGGCCGGCCGTACGGAGGTGCCGAGAGGTTGTGAAAGTTCCTTCACCGACCGGCACTGGTCCGCCGCGAGCGCCTTGGTGGGGGACAGGTAGAGAGCGGTGGCACCGCGGCCGTTGGGCTGCTCGGCGCCGCTGAGGAGGGCCGACAGGACGGGCACGAGGTAGGCGAGGGACTTGCCGGAGGCGGTGCCGGTGGCGACCACCACCGAGTCGCCGTCCAGGGCGTGCTCGGCGGCCAGCGCCTGGTGCGCCCAGGGGTGCTCGATGCCGCAGGCCTGGACGGCCGCGATCACCTCGGGCCGAATCCGGTCAGGCCAGACGGCATGGCGGCCCGCGCGCGGGGGCAAGTGCTCCGTATGAGTGATGCGCGCAGCCCGGCTCGGCCCGGAGGCGAGCCGGTCCAGGACCGTGCCCGGAGACGGGCGGGAGGCCGGGCGGGCCTGGGGTCGATCGGATCGGTGATTCTTGGCCATCGGCACCGAGTGTGTCACTGGCGTGACGGACAATGGAGCCAAGGCGTCGTGCACGCCTGCCGGTAAGTGATTGAATGCCATCGCGGCTGGCGAAACGTCCCGGGGGCCGCAAGCTGGGTGCCCGAGGGGCGACCGCTCGATAGCAAGGTGCTGGAGGATCCGTGGACCTGTCCCTGTCGACCCGTACCGTCGGCGATCGTACGGTCGTCGAGGTCGGTGGCGAAATCGACGTATATACCGCGCCCAAGCTGCGCGAGCAGCTGGTCGAGCTGGTGAACGACGGGAATTTCCACCTCGTCGTCGACATGGAAGGTGTGGACTTCCTCGACTCCACCGGGCTCGGCGTGCTGGTCGGCGGCCTGAAGCGGGTTCGTGCCCACGAGGGCTCGCTGCGCCTGGTCTGCAACCAGGAGCGCATTCTCAAGATCTTCCGCATCACCGGCCTCACCAAGGTGTTCCCGATCCACACCACGGTCGAGGAAGCGGTGGCGGCCACCGACTGATCGACGACCGACCGACACCGGACCGGTCACCGGCGCCGGGCTCCTCCCGGGGCCCGGTGGCCGGCCGGTCCTGTCCTGGGCCGAGCCCGTCTCGGTGGCCCGGGACACAGAAGTACACCAGGGGGTGTGGGCGCTCGTCGGCCCCGCCCCCGACCGCACGCCCGTAGTCGCGAGGGGGATGCATGGCCACCGTCGAACTCCGCTTCAGCGCGCTGCCCGAGCACGTCAGGACCGCCCGGCTGGTGGCGGCAGCGGTGGCGCGCAGGGCCGGAGTGGACGAGGCCGTCCTGGACGAGGTGCGGCTCGCCGTGGGCGAGGCCTGCTCCCGCGCTGTCGGACTCCACCAGAGCAGTGGCGTCTCGGCACCGGTGAAGGTGGCGCTGATCGAAGAGGAGAAACAGTTCTCCATCGAGGTCGGTGACGAGGCGCCGCACGCCGCTCCGGGCGGCGGCACGCCCGGTGACGGGCAGGGGGCCGAGGCCGAGGTCGAGGAGGACGAGATGGGCCTCGCGGTCATCAGCGGCCTCGTCGACGACGTGGAGGTCACCACGGGGCAGAACGGCGGCCTGATCCGCATGACCTGGCCGACCGCGCCGCCGGCCGCCGCCCTCGCCTGAGTTCACCGGCCGGTCCGGCCGACCGGTCTCACTCGACTGGCCGTAGCCGCCACAACCACCCGACAAGCCCACAGGGGCCCTGCCTGGCAGGGCCCCTGTCGCGTTTTACCGGGCACCACCGGAATTCGTGAACGAATTCACGATCAAAACCGTGGTAATTTGATCAAGCACCCAGATGGCCGACAATGGCTTTGAGGCATTACGTCGTTTGGGTTTGCTGTATGTACATGCAGACCAATTCCGTTTACCGTCCCCTGTTTAGACTCACTCGGCGGTACCTACAATCCGTCCACATCTTGAGCTCAGCCCAAGCGTCAAGGAGGACGAATGGCGGGGCTTTCCACTCCTCAGTTGGGTCATCCCACGTCCCTCGCAGCCGCGGTCCTGACCGACGACAACCGGATCATCGTGGCCGTCATCGCGGCGGTCGCCCTGGCCGCGCTGGTGGTCGCGGGGATCCTGGTGCGCCAGGTGCTGGCGGCCGGCGAGGGCACCGACAGCATGAAGCGGATCGCGGAGGCGGTCCAGGAAGGTGCCAAGGCGTATCTCGCCCGGCAGTTGCGCACGCTCGGCGTATTCGCCGTCGTCGTCTTCTTCCTGCTCATGCTGCTGCCCGCGGACGACTGGAATCAGCGGGCCGGCCGCTCGGTGTTCTTCCTGATCGGAGCGGCGTTCTCGGCGGCCACCGGCTATATCGGCATGTGGCTCGCCGTGCGCAGCAATGTGCGGGTCGCCGCGGCGGCCCGTGAAGCCACTCCGGCGGAAGGCGAGCCGGAAAAGGATCTCACCACCGTCTCGCACACGGCGATGAAGATCGCATTTCGCACGGGCGGCGTCGTCGGCATGTTCACGGTGGGGCTCGGCCTGCTGGGCGCCTCCTGTGTGGTGCTGGTGTACGCCGCCGACGCGCCGAAGGTGCTGGAGGGCTTCGGCCTCGGTGCCGCCCTGATCGCGATGTTCATGCGGGTGGGCGGTGGCATCTTCACCAAGGCCGCCGACGTCGGCGCCGACCTGGTCGGCAAGGTCGAGCAGGGCATTCCGGAGGACGACCCGCGCAATGCCGCGACCATCGCCGACAACGTGGGCGACAACGTCGGCGACTGTGCGGGCATGGCTGCCGACCTGTTCGAGTCGTACGCCGTGACCCTGGTGGCCGCCCTGATCCTCGGCAAGGCCGCCTTCGGCGACTCCGGGCTGGCGTTCCCGCTGCTGGTGCCCGCCATCGGTGTGATCACGGCGATGATCGGCATCTTCGCGGTCGCTCCGCGCCGCGCCGACCGCAGCGGCATGTCCGCGATCAACCGGGGCTTCTTCATCTCCGCGGTGATCTCGCTGGCACTGGTCGCGATCGCGGTGTTCGTCTATCTGCCGTCGACGTACTCCGCCCTGGACGGCGTCACCGACGCCGCGATCAAGGGCAAGAACGGCGATCCGCGCGTCCTCGCGCTGGTGGCGGTGGCCATCGGCATCCTGCTCGCGGCGGTCATCCAGCAGCTGACCGGCTACTTCACCGAGACCAACCGCCGTCCGGTGCGGGACATCGGCAAGACCTCCCTCACGGGTCCGGCCACCGTCGTCCTGTCCGGCATCTCGGTGGGCCTGGAGTCCGCCGTCTACACCGCGCTGCTCATCGGGCTCGGGGTGTACGGCGCGTTCCTGCTCGGCGGTACGTCGATCATGCTGGCGCTGTTCGCGGTCGCGCTGGCCGGCACCGGGTTGCTCACCACGGTCGGCGTGATCGTCGCCATGGACACCTTCGGGCCGGTCTCCGACAACGCGCAGGGCATCGCGGAGATGTCCGGCGACGTCGAGGGCGCGGGCGCGCAGGTGCTCACCAACCTGGACGCGGTCGGCAACACCACCAAGGCCATCACCAAGGGCATCGCCATCGCCACCGCCGTCCTCGCCGCGTCGGCGCTGTTCGGGTCGTACCGCGACGCGATCACCACCAACGTGCAGGACGTCGGCGCGAAGCTCACCGGGCCGGGGTCGCCGCTCAGCCTGTCCCTGGACATCTCGCAGCCCAACAACCTCGTCGGTCTCGTCGCGGGCGCCGCGGTCGTCTTCCTCTTCTCCGGACTGGCCATCAACGCGGTGTCGCGGTCGGCGGGTTCGGTGGTGTTCGAGGTGCGGCGGCAGTTCCGTGAGAAGCCCGGGATCATGGACTTCAGCGAGAAGCCCGAGTACGGCAAGGTCGTCGACATCTGCACCAAGGACGCCCTGCGTGAGCTGGCCACGCCCGGTCTGCTCGCCGTCATGGCGCCGATCTTCATCGGGTTCACCCTCGGTGTCGGCGCGCTCGGCGCCTACCTCGCCGGCGCGATCGGCGCGGGCACGCTGATGGCGGTGTTCCTCGCCAACTCCGGCAGCGCCTGGGACAACGCCAAGAAGCTGGTGGAGGACGGCCACCACGGTGGCAAGGGCAGCGAGGCCCACGCGGCCACGGTGATCGGGGACACGGTCGGCGACCCGTTCAAGGACACCGCCGGTCCCGCGATCAACCCGCTGCTGAAGGTCATGAACCTGGTCTCGCTGCTCATCGCACCGGCCGTGATCAAGTTCTCCTACGGCGACGACAAGAACCTCGGGGTGCGGATCGGGGTCGCGATCCTCGCGCTGCTGGTGATCGTCGTGGCCGTGTACATCTCCAAGCGGCGCGGGATCGCCGTCGGTGACGACGAGAGCGCCGGACGGGTCGCCAACCCGCCGGACGCCGCGGTGGTTTCGTAGGCCGGGACGGGCTTGGGACCGGACCGAGACGGGAAGGCCCTGCTCGACGAGCGGGCGGGCGGCGTCAGCACACGCCGCCCGCCCGCTCGTCGTCTGTGGGCTCGCCCACGTCGTGAGCCTTCTCTCCCATGGCGCGAAAGATCACAAAACCTGACTTATGCCTCACCCGGCAAGGGGAGGGAGTGCGTCCGCCGTGTAGATTCCGGGGGCCGAGAGCCATGGAAGGGACCAATCCGGTGAACAAGAAGCTCGCGGCCGCACTGTCCGGCGGTGCGGTACTGGTGGTGGCGGTGTCCGGGTGCAGCGGCAGCGGTGACAAGGGGCCCGACCCCAAGCTGGTGTCCTGGGCCAAGACGGTGTGCGACGCGGTGCCCGCACAGGACGCGAAGATCAGGTCGGCCAACGCTTCGATCGCGGCCATCGCCACGGACACCAACCTCCCGCCCAAGGACGCCCAGAAGACGTACGCGCAGGCCTTCCAGGACATGGCCGAGGGCTACAAGGCGCTCGCCGACGCCCTCGACAGCGCCGGAGCGCCCCCCGGGATCGACGGCGGTGCCAGGCTCCAGCAGGACGCGGCCAAGAACCTCGCCGGCCTGTCCACGTCGTACGCCGACCTGAAGAAGAAGGTCGACGGCCTCAACACCAAGGACCAGGGGAAGTTCGCCAAGGGCCTGAAGGAGGTCGCCCTGCAGACCAAGGAGGTCGGCAAGCAGAGCGACAGCGGCACGGAGGCGCTGAAGCGACTGGAGAAGGGCGACGTCAAGGAGGCGATGGCCGAACAGCCCAGCTGCAAGGTCACCGCGTCCGGCTCCGCACAGCCGACGGCGTCGACGACGGCAGGCTGACGTGCGGCGGTGGCCGGCCGACGTGCGGGAGGGCCTGCTGACGCCGCTGAGGCGCGCCGGCTGACCTGCGGATGCAGAGCTGACGTCGGCCTACGACCGGCGCGAGGTCGGCTCTGGCAGTCGCCCCGAGCCGATCGGGGCAGCCTCCGCCAGCCGAACCGGTCAGTCGCCCCGAGCCGATCCGGGGCAGCCCCCGCCAGCCGAACCGCTCAGTCGCCCGAACCGCCGTCGGCAGTCGCCGCGAGTCGGTCCAGGGCGGCTGTCGCGGGCCACAATGGGGGCGTGACTGACTCCGGACCCGCTCCCCTGCCCGCTTCCGACCGGCCCGACATCGCCGCGCGCCTGAGGGACGCGCTGCTGGCCGCCTCCTTCACCGCCGACGGGCTGCTCGACCTGCTCGGCGCGCCCGCCTACGCGGCGCTGGCCCGCAGCGAGACCGTGCCCGCTCTCCGCGCGACCCGTGGCGACACGCCGCTGGAGACGCTCGTACGGCTGTTCCTGCTCCAGCAACCGGTGCCCCACGCGCGTGTGGCGGCCGTTCTGCCGGTCGAGGAGGCGCTGGAGGCCGGCTGGCTCAGGCGCGTGGGCGGCGACGAGGTGGCCGCGACCGTGGACGTGCGGCCGTACGGCGGCCCCGGCGGCGAGGACTGGTTCATCGTCTCCGACCTCGGCTGCGCGGTCGGCGGGGCCGGCGGCATCGGACAGCGTGACGAGGGCGTCGTCCTGGGCGTCGGCGGAGCCTCGACGACCCTCGCCGGCATCACCGTGCGCACCCCCGTCGCCGCCGCCCTGGACCTCGGCACCGGGTCCGGCATCCAGGCGCTGCACGCCGCGCAGCACGCCACGCGCGTGACGGCGACCGACCTCAACCCGCGCGCGCTGCACATCACGGCGCTCACGCTGGCACTCTCCGGGGCGCCCGCCGCGGACCTGCGCGAGGGCTCGCTGTTCGAACCGGTCCGGGACGACGAGACCTTCGACCTGATCGTCTCCAACCCGCCGTTCGTGATCTCCCCGCGCGCCCGGCTGACGTACCGGGACGGTGGCATGGGCGGGGACGATCTGTGCCGCTCGCTCGTTCAGGAGGCGGGGGAACGGCTGAACGAGGGCGGGTTCGCGCAGTTCCTCGCCAACTGGCAGCACGTCGCGGGGGAGGACTGGCAGGACAGACTCAGGTCGTGGGTGCCGCGCGGGTGCGACGCCTGGATCGTGCAGCGCGAGGTGCAGGACGTCACGCAGTACGCCGAGCTGTGGCTGAGGGACGCCGGTGACCACCGCGGTGACCCGGCGGAGTACCAGGCGCGGTACGACGCCTGGCTCGACGAGTTCGAGGCGCGCAAGGTCAGGGCGGTCGGCTTCGGCTGGATCACCCTGCGCAGGACGGGGTCCGCCGAGCCCGTCGTCACCGTGGAGGAGTGGCCGCACCCGGTCGAGCAGCCGCTCGGGGAGACGATCCGGGCGCACTTCGAACGGCTCGACTACCTCCGGCAGCATGACGACGCGGCGCTGCTGGACAGCCGTTTCAAGCTCGTCCCCGAGGTGGTCCAGGAGCAGGTCGGGCTGCCCGGCGCCGAGGACCCGGAGCATGTGGTGCTGCGCCAGCACCGCGGGATGCGCCGGGCGACGAAGGTGGACACGGTGGGCGCCGGGTTCGCGGGGGTGTGCGACGGCACGCTGAGCGCGGGCCGCATCCTGGACGCCATCGCGCAGCTCGTCGGCGAGGACCCGGTGGTGCTCCGCGACCGCACGCCCGCGCAGATCCGCCTGCTGGTGGAGCAGGGCTTCCTGGAGCCGGCGGACTGAGCCGGCGCGTGCGGGGCCGGCGCGTGCGGGGCGAGAGCGGCCCCGGGAGCGGGCCCGCGGCGCCGGGGGAGGGGCCGGGCGAGGAGCGGTGCCGGGCAGGTGCCGTACGCCGGGTGCCCGTGCCGTCGTAGGCGCGGTCGGATCATCTTCACGATCGCCGCGCGCCCATCGACGTATGCCGGGGGCACGGGCCCGGCGAGATTGCCCGCCGGGGCGGGCGGCGAGCCGTTTCCGGAAAAACGGCCGGAAAAATATCGGCGCGGGGTTCGACCGCCTCGAATCGAGTGTGCGTTCGAATGTGTCGAGGCCTTCCGTTCACGCCGATGTCGCCCGCCCGCCTCCCGCGCGTGCCACCCTCCCGGCGCTGGGCACGGCTGATGGCGGGGAAGGGGCGAGCGGGTGATGGAGCGAGGGCCGGCGATCTTCGCGGGAGTGGTGTTCGCCCTGTTCGGAGCCGGTCTGCTGGCGTGGACCGGCGCCCGCGTCCGGCGCCGGGAAGCGGTGGCCCTCGGTGTGAGTCGGGTCGCATCCGCCGCCGTCGCGAGCGTGGCCGGGGCGGCCGCGCTGACCCTCGGCGTGTACTGCCTGACCCGGCTCTGAGACGGGTCCGGACCCTGTCCGCGGCGTAAGGGGAGCGTCACGCTCCGGACAGGGTCGCCGGGGTGACCGGGCAGTCCGGGCGGCAGGAATGGCGGTAGTCGGGTTACCGTTCGAGTGGCCGTTGTGGGCTTTTCCCGTTTGACACGGGGGCGGGATGTAGCGTCACACTCCGCAGCGTCACACGAGCCAGCAGTACGCCGCGACCCCGGGACCAAGGCCTGGGGAGGCCCCAGCGTCGACCGGAGAGAAGAGCGAAGTTGTCCCCGACCAGCGAGACCGCACAGGGCGGTCGCCGACTCGTCATCGTCGAGTCGCCTGCCAAGGCGAAGACGATCAAGGGCTACCTCGGCCCCGGTTACATCGTCGAGGCGAGCGTCGGGCACATCCGCGACCTTCCCAACGGCGCCGCGGAGGTGCCCGAGAAGTACACCGGCGAGGTCCGTCGCCTCGGTGTGGACGTAGACCATGACTTCCAGCCGATCTATGTGATCAACGCGGACAAGAAGGCCCAGGTCAAGAAGCTCAAGGACCTCCTGAAGGAGTCCGACGAGCTGTTCCTCGCCACTGACGAGGACCGGGAGGGCGAGGCGATCGCCTGGCACCTCCAGGAGGTCCTGAAGCCGAAGATCCCGGTCAAGCGCATGGTGTTCCACGAGATCACCAAGGACGCGATCCGCGAGGCCGTCGCCAACCCGCGCCAGCTCAACCAGAAGCTGGTCGACGCCCAGGAGACCCGCCGCATCCTCGACCGCCTCTACGGCTACGAGGTCTCGCCGGTGCTGTGGAAGAAGGTCATGCCCCGGCTGTCGGCCGGCCGCGTGCAGTCCGTCGCCACGCGACTCGTCGTCGAGCGGGAACGCGAGCGCATCGCTTTCCGTTCCGCCGAGTACTGGGACCTGACGGGCACCTTCGCGACCGGCCGCGCGGGGGATCCGTCGGACCCGTCGTCGCTGGTCGCCCGACTCCAGACCGTCGACGGCCGGCGGGTGGCGCAGGGCCGCGACTTCGACTCCCTGGGACAGCTCAAGAGCGAGAACACCCTTCACCTGGACGAGGCGACCGCCCGTGCCCTCGCCGCCGCCCTGGAGAACACCCGCTTCTCCGTGCGGTCCGTCGAGTCCAAGCCGTACCGCCGCTCGCCGTACGCCCCGTTCCGTACGACGACGCTGCAGCAGGAGGCCAGCCGCAAGCTCGGCTTCGGCGCGAAGGCGACCATGCAGATCGCGCAGAAGCTGTACGAGAACGGCTACATCACGTACATGCGTACGGACTCCACGACGCTGAGCGACACGGCGATCAACGCGGCCCGCGCCCAGGTCACGCAGCTGTACGGCGCCGACTACCTGCCGCCGCAGCCGCGCACGTACGCCGCCAAGGTCAAGAACGCCCAGGAGGCGCACGAGGCGATCCGCCCGTCGGGTGATCGTTTCCGCACGCCCGCGGAGACCGGCCTGACCGGCGACCAGTTCAAGCTGTACGAGCTGATCTGGAAGCGGACCGTCGCCTCCCAGATGAAGGACGCGACCGGCAACAGCGTGACCGTGAAGATCGGCGGCACCGCCGCCGACGGGCGGGACGTCGAGTTCAGCGCCTCCGGCAAGACGATCACCTTCCACGGCTTCCTGAAGGCCTACGTCGAGGGTGCCGACGACCCCAACGCCGAGCTGGACGACCGCGAGCGCCGGCTGCCGCAGGTCGCCGAGGGCGACGCGCTGTCCGCCGAGGAGATCACGGTCGATGGGCACGCCACCAAGCCCCCGGCCCGCTACACCGAGGCCTCCCTGGTCAAGGAGCTGGAAGAGCGCGAGATCGGCCGCCCGTCGACGTACGCGTCGATCATCGGCACGATCCTGGACCGCGGCTACGTCTTCAAGAAGGGCACGGCCCTCGTGCCGTCCTTCCTGTCGTTCGCCGTGGTGAACCTGCTGGAGAAGCACTTCGGGCGGCTCGTCGACTACGACTTCACGGCCAAGATGGAGGACGACCTCGACCGCATCGCGGCGGGTGAGGCCAAGGCCGTGCCGTGGCTGAAGCGCTTCTACTTCGGCGAGACCCTGTCCGACAGCGGCTCCGCCGCGGCGGGCCACGGCAGCGCGGCCGACGCCGGCAACGGCGACGGCGACCACCTCGGGGGCCTCAAGGAGCTGGTGACCGACCTGGGCGCCATCGACGCGCGCGAGGTGTCGTCGTTCCCGGTGGGCAACGGCATCGTGCTCCGCGTCGGACGCTACGGCCCGTACATCGAGCGCGGCGAGAAGGACACCGAGCAGCACCAGCGCGCCGACATCCCGGACGACCTGGCACCCGACGAGCTGACCGTCGAGCTGGCCGAGGAGCTGCTGGCCAAGCCCAGCGGCGACTTCGAGCTGGGCACCGACCCGGCCACCGGCCACACGATCGTCGCCAAGGCCGGCCGCTACGGCCCGTACGTCACGGAGGTCCTCCCCGAGGGCACCCCGAAGACCGGCAAGAACGCGGTCAAGCCGCGTACGGCCTCGCTCTTCAAGTCCATGTCACTCGACACGGTGACGCTGGAGGACGCGCTGAAGCTGATGTCGCTGCCGCGCGTCGTCGGCACCGACGCGGACGGCCAGGAGATCACCGCGCAGAACGGCCGCTACGGCCCGTACCTGAAGAAGGGCACGGACTCGCGCTCGCTGCAGTCCGAGGACCAGATCTTCACGATCACGCTGGAGGAGGCGCAGGCGATCTACGCCCAGCCGAAGCAGCGTGGCCGGGCCGCCGCCAAGCCGCCGCTGAAGGAGCTGGGCGAGGACCCGGTCTCCGGCAAGCCGGTCGTGGTCAAGGACGGCCGCTTCGGCCCGTACGTCACCGACGGCGAGACCAACGCGACCCTGCGCTCCGGCGACAGTGTCGAAACGATCACTCCTGAGCGTGGTTTCGAGCTGCTCGCCGAGAAGCGCGCGAAGGGGCCCGCCAAGAAGACCGCGAAGAAGGCGGCGGC
Organism: Streptomyces sp. NPDC004658; assembly: GCF_040609555.1. Taxonomy (NCBI): domain Bacteria; kingdom Bacillati; phylum Actinomycetota; class Actinomycetes; order Kitasatosporales; family Streptomycetaceae; genus Streptomyces; species Streptomyces sp. NPDC004658. The sequence goes on along the minus strand of NZ_JBEXKG010000003.1, from coordinate 45,428 downwards.
GAAGAAGACCGCCCCGGCGAAGAAGACCGCCGCCAAGAAGACGGCCGCGAAGAAGACGACGGCCGCCGCGAAGAAGACGACCGCGAAGAAGGCCACCGCCAAGAAGGCCACGGCCTCCAAGGCGACGGCTTCCGGCGCGGAGGACTGACACCCCGTCGGATCGGCGGCTTCCGCTCCCGGTTCGCGAAACGAACGCCCCGGCACCCCTTCGGTGCCGGGGCGCGCGCGTCCCCGGACACGCGAGGTGTGGTGTCGGCGGCTGCGGATAGGCTGAACGCATGACGCGAGCCGAGCAGCCGACGGCCCACCCCACAGCACCGGACGACGCCCTGGTCGCGGACTCCCGCGAGCGCGCCGTCCGTTCCCTGCTGCGCCGACCGCAGCTGAGGCGCCTGTGGAGCGCGCAGCTGGTGAGCGGTGTCGGCGATACCCTGTCCCTCCTCGTCCTCGTCCTCCTGGTCCTCCAGTCGGCGATCGCCGAGGGAGCCTTCGGCGGCGGCTACCGAGGCGTGGCGTTCGCAGTGGCGACGGTCTTCGCCGCACGCGTCCTCGCCGCGCTGCTCTTCGGCGCCGTGCTCCTCGGTCCGCTGACCTCGCTCACCGCCCAGGAGGGCCCGCTCGACCGCCGCTGGACCATGGTCGGCGCCGACGGCGTGCGTGCGGCGCTGCTGATCGTCGCGCCCCTGTGGATCGACTGGACGCCGGACAACGCGCTGGCCGCCCTGCTGGTCACCGCCTTCGTCACCGGCGTCGCCGAGCGGCTGTGGACGGTGTGCCGGGAGAGCGCCGCCCCCGCCCTGCTGCCGGCCCCGCCGCCGGAGGGCGCGACGGTACGACCGCTGCCGGACCACCTGGACGCCCTGCGCCGCCTGTCGCTGCGGACGACGTTCCTGGGCGTCCCGCTGGCCGCCGCCGCCCTGGTCGTCGCCGCGCTGCTGAACAACCTGCTGGGCACCGGCGTCGCCTGGTTCGACCAGCACCAGGCGGCCCTCGGGTCGTACGTGGCGGCGGGCCTGTTCGCCGCCTCGCTGTCCGTGCTGACCTATCTGGAGCTGTCCGACACGCGCACCCCCCGCGCGCGGTCCCCGCTGGAGGGCCTGCGCCGCCCGCGCACCGGCACCGGCGTCGACAAGGGCCGCACGGGCGCCATTCCGCTGCTCGTCCCGGCCTGTGCCGGAGTCGCCGGCGCCATCGCGGCGGCCGTCGCGGTGTGCGTGCTGCACGCCAAGGACCTCGGCGGCGGCCCCGTGCTGTACGGCCTGCTGGTCCTGGGCCTGACCGGCGGTGTCGCCGTCGGCATCCGCACCGCCCCGGCGCTGCTGCCCTCGCTCTCCCGCCGCCGTCTGCTGGCCCTGGCCATCGCCGTCACCGGCATCGCGCTGCTGGCCGCCGGGCTGGTCCCGGACGTCACCACGGTCCTGCTGATCGTCACGCTGGCCGGCGTCGGCGCGGGCGTGGCCGCCAACACCGGGCACACCCTGCTCGACCAGGAGACCGAGGACTCCCGCCGGGCGCGCACCACCGAGCACCTGCACGCCGTGGTCCGCGTCTTCATAGCGCTCGGCGCCGTGATCGCGCCCCTGGTCGCGGCCCTGATCGGCCCGCACCGGCTGGAGAACGGCAAGTTCGTCTTCGCGCACGGCGGCGCCGCCTTCACCCTGATGCTGGTCGGCGCGCTGCTGCTGCCGGTGGCCGCGCTCGTGCTCGCCAAGGTCGACGACCGCTCCGGTGTGCCGCTGCGCCAGGACCTCAAGGACGCTCTGCTGGGCGGCGACGACCCGGTCACCGCCCCGGCGGCCAACGGCTTCTTCATCGCCCTGGAGGGCGGCGACGGCGCCGGCAAGTCCACCCAGGCCGAGGCGCTCGCCGAGTGGATCCGCGCCAAGGGCCACGAGGTGGTGCTCACCCGCGAGCCCGGTGCCACCCCGGTGGGCAAGCGGCTGCGCTCCATCCTGCTGGACGTCTCCTCGGCGGGCCTGTCCCACCGCGCGGAGGCGCTGCTGTACGCCGCCGACCGCGCCGAGCACGTCGACACGGTCGTGCGTCCCGCCCTGGAGCGTGGCGCGGTGGTGATCACCGACCGCTACATCGACTCCTCCGTCGCCTACCAGGGCGCCGGCCGCGACCTGTCCCCGACCGAGATCGCCCGCATCAACCGCTGGGCCACCAACGGTCTCGTCCCGCACCTCACCGTCCTGCTGGACGTCTCCCCGGAGACCGCCCGCGAGCGGTTCACCGAGGCGCCGGACCGGCTGGAGTCGGAGCCGGCGGAGTTCCACGCGCGCGTGCGGGCCGGATTCCTCACGCTGGCCGCCTCCGACCCCGGCCGCTACCTGGTCGTGGACGCCGGCCAGGAGCCCGAGGCCGTCACCACCGTGATCCGGCACCGGCTGGACATGGTGCTGCCGCTGTCCGAGGCCGAGATCAAGGCCCAGGAGGAGGCCCGCAGGAAGGCCGAGGAGGAAGCCCGCCGCAAGGCCGAGGAAGAGGCCGCCCGCAAGGCCGAGGAGGAGCGCCTGGAGCGCGAGCGCCAGGAGCAGCTGGCCAAGCTGCGCGCCGAGGAGGAGGAGCGCAAGCGGCGCGAGCTGGAGGAGGCGCAGCGGCGCGAGGCCGAACGGCAGGCGGAGGAGGCCCGGCAGCGGGCCGAGGAGGCCCGCCGGCGCGCGGAGGAGGAGCGGCAGCGGCTGCTCGCCGAGGAGAAGGCGCGCGCCGAGGAGGAGGCCCGCCGCAGGGCCGAGGAGGAGCGGCGCCGCAAGCAGGCCGAGGAGGAGGCCCGTCGGCGCGCCGAGGAAGAGGCCCGGCAGGCCCGGCTGCGTGCCGAGGAGGAGGCCCGGCGCCTGGAGGCGCAGCGCAAGGCCGAGGAGGCGCTGCTGCGCGCGGAGGAGGCCCGCCGGCAGGCCGCCGAGGCCGCTGCGGCGGCCGACGCGGCGGCCCGCAGGCCCAGCACTCCCCTGCCCACGGCGCCGGGGGTGGTCCCGGACGCGGCCACGGTCCCGACGCCGGTGGTGCCGTCGTCACCGGCAGCGCCCCGGGGCGTTGAGGAGACCGTCCCCACGCCGGTGGTGTCGCCGGAGGCGGCCGCGCGCGGGACGGACACGCGGGGCACGGACGACGAGACGACGGTGCTGCGTCCGGTGCGTGAGGAGGGTGCCGCCCGCGACAGCCGGGGTGCCCACCCCGACTCCGAGGTGACCGCCGAGCTGCCGCAGCCGCCGGCGGCCACCGGGCCGGCCGACGAGACCGCGGTGCTGCCGCGGGTGACGCCGGGCGCGGCGGACGAGACGGCCGAACTGCCGTCGGTGGCTCCGGGTGCGGCGGACGAGACCGCGGTGCTGCCGCCCGTGCGGGACAGCGACCCGGCGGACCGGGTGCCGCCCGGCTTCTTCCGGGACGAGCGGTCCGTCGCCGGCCCCGACGGCTCCGAGCCGCGCACGCGGGAGATGCCTCGGATCGACGCCGACGCCGACGGCACGCCTCGTCGCCGTCCGCGCCCCGACTGGGCCGAGGAGACCCCGCTGGACGACCTGCCCTCGCTCGCCGACGAGCTGCTGGGTTCGTACGAGGAGGGGCAGTACGGCGACCGGGGCGACGGCGAGGACCAGGGCCGCAAGGGACGCGGCCGGGGCCGGCGCGGCTGACGGCACGCGGGGTCACCCCGCCGTGCCGTCGGCCGGCCCCGGCGGGGCTCCGCCCGCTCCCGTTGTCAGTGCCCACCCGCACAATGGATCCCGGAACGCGGAGTGTGACGGAAGGGCGGCGTGACCCATGACCGTGTGGGACGACCTCGTCGGGCAGGAGAAGGTGAGCGCGGTGCTCGACGCCGCCGCGCGGGACGCCGACGCCCTCGTCACGGCCGCCGCGGCGGACCAGCCGCTGCCCGAGGCGTCGAAGATGACCCACGCCTGGCTCTTCACCGGCCCGCCCGGCGCGGGCCGTAACCAGGTGGCCAGGGCCTTCGCCGCCGCGCTGCAGTGCGTGAGCCCCGACCGCGCGCTCGGCGGCGCCCCCGGCTGCGGCTTCTGCGACGGCTGCCACACCGCGCTGCTCGGCACCCACGCGGACGTCACGACGGTCGCCGCGGTCGGCTCCGAGATCCTGGTGAAGGACATGCGGGACACGGTCCGCAAGTCGTTCACCTCCCCGGCGAACGGCCGCTGGCAGATCATCCTGGTCGAGGACGCCGAGCGGCTGAACGAGAAGTCGGCCAACGCGGTCCTCAAGGCGGTGGAGGAGCCCGCCCCGCGCACCGTCTGGCTGCTGTGCGCCCCCTCCATCGAGGACGTCCTGCCGACCATCCGCTCCCGCTGCCGCCACCTGAACCTGCGCACGCCGTCCGTCGAGGCGGTCGCCGACATGCTCATGCGGCGCGACGGCATCGAGCCCGAGGTCGCCGCGTCCGTCGCCCGCGCCACCCAGGGGCACGTCGACCGGGCCCGCCGCCTGGCCACCGACCCGGCGGCCCGCGAGCGCCGGGCCGCCGTGCTGAAGCTCCCGCTGCGGCTGGACGAGGTCGGCGCCTGCCTCAGGGCCGCCCAGGAACTGGTCGACGCGGCCGCCGAGGACGCCAAGCAGCTCGCCGAGGAGATGGACGGCAAGGAGACCGAGGAGCTGAAGGCGGCCCTCGGCGCGGCCCAGGGCGGCCGGATGCCGCGCGGCACGGCGGGGGTGATGAAGGACCTGGAGGACATGCAGAAGCGCCGCAGAACCCGGACGCAGCGCGACAGCCTCGACGTCGCCCTCGGCGACCTCACCGCCTTCTACCGCGACGTGCTCGCCCTCCAGCTCGGCACGCGCGTGGCGCTCGCCAACGCCGACGCCGAGGACGCCCTGGAGCGGCTGGCCCGGGCCGGCAGCCCGGAGTCCACTCTCCGCCGCATCGAGGCGATCGCCGCGTGCCGCGAGGCGCTGGACCGCAACGTGGCTCCGCTGCTGGCGGTGGAGGCGATGACGATGGCGCTGCGCGCGGGCTGAGGCCGTGGGCCCGTAAGAGCGCCGGGCCGCGCTCGGAAGGAGGCCGTAACCGGCGGCCGGGCAGGGAAGCACGGCGGCCTGCCGGCACAGCAGGACGTCGCTACGGTGAGAAGGCCGCCGTGTCCCTCGTAAGGGCCACAAACGACACGCACCGCACACATCCCGTCGCACACGGTTAGGCTCGCCGGATGTACACCAGGCCATCCCCCCGCACCCGCCGGACCCGGGGCGCCCCCGCCCGGACGACGGCCCGCCTCACAGCCACCCTCCTCACGGCCGCCGCACTGCTCGTGTCCGCCTGTTCCTCCGGTAGCCCGGCCACGTCACCGGCGGGCGGGACGGTTCAGGCGGCGCTGGCCGCGCTGCCGCGTGCGACGCCGTCGGCGCTGACCCCGTACTACGGCCAACGGCTGAGCTGGCGCGACTGCGGTGTGCCCGGATTCCAGTGCGCGACGATGAAGGCCCCGCTGGACTACGCGCGGCCCGACGCGGGCACCGTCCGGCTCGCCGTCGCCCGCAAGAAGGCCACCGGGAAGGGCAGGCCGCTCGGTTCGCTGCTGGTCAACCCGGGAGGGCCGGGCGGTTCGGCGATCGGCTACCTCCAGCAGTACGCGGGCATCGGCTACCCGGCCCAGGTGCGGGCCCGCTACGACATGGTCGCGATGGACCCGCGGGGCGTCGCCCGCAGCGAGCCCGTCGAATGCCTCGACGGGCGCCAGATGGACGCGTACACGCAGACGGACCTCACCCCCGACGACCAGCGGGAACGGGACGCGCTGGTCGCGGCGGACCGGAAGTTCGCGGAGAGCTGCGGGGCCCGCTCGGCACGGCTGCTGCGGCACGTCTCCACCGTCGAGGCGGCCCGGGACATGGACATCCTGCGGGCGGTGCTCGGGGACCGGAAGCTCACCTACGTCGGGGCGTCGTACGGCACGTTCCTCGGGGCGACGTACGCCGGGCTGTTCCCCCGGCGGGTCGGCCGGATGGTCCTGGACGGCGCGATGGACCCGACCCTGAACGCCCGCAGGCTGAACCTGGACCAGACGGCGGGCTTCGAGACGGCGTTCCAGGCGTTCGCGAAGGACTGCGTGCGGCACTCCGACTGCCCGCTCGGCGGGAGGGGCACGACGCCCGCGCGGGTCGGCGCCAACCTCCAGGCGTTCTTCCGCAAGCTGGACGCCCACCCCATCCCGGCGGGCGACGCGGACGGCCGCAAGCTGGGGGAGTCGCTGGCCACGACCGGGGTGATCGCCTCGATGTACGACGAGGCGTCCTGGGAGCAGCTGCGCGAGTCGCTGACCTCGGCGATGAGGGAGAACGACGGCGCCGGACTGCTGTCCCTCGCCGACAGCTACTACGAGCGGGACGCGAACGGCCACTACAGCAACCTGATGATGGCCAACGCCGCCGTGAACTGCCTGGACCTGCCGCCGGCCTTCTCCGGCCCGGGGGACGTCGAGAAGGCGCTGCCCGCGTTCCAGAAGGCGTCCCCGGTCTTCGGCCCCGGCCTGGCCTGGGCCTCGCTGAACTGCGCGTACTGGCCGGTGCGGGCGACGGGTGAGCCGCACCGCATCGAGGCGAAGGGGGCGGCGCCGATCGTGGTGGTCGGCACGGTCCGCGACCCGGCGACGCCGTACCGCTGGGCCCGGTCCCTGGCCGGCCAGCTCTCCTCGGCCCGCCTGCTGACGTACGACGGCGACGGCCACACGGCGTACGGCCGGGGCAGCGCCTGCATCGACACGGCGATCGACACCTACCTCCTCCGGGGCACCCCGCCGACCCCCGGGAAACGCTGCTCGTAGCCCCTGCCACCCACCCCGGAACCACCCCCTCCGGGGTGGGTGCGAAGCACCCCCGGAAACTGTGTAGACTTACCGACGTTGCCGATCGCACCATGGTGCGGGCAGCGCGCCGCTTTAGCTCAGATGGCCAGAGCAACGCACTCGTAATGCGTAGGTCTCGGGTTCGAATCCCGAAAGCGGCTCCGTGAGAGGCCAGGTCATGTACCCCATGACCTGGCCTTTTGGTTGCCGGTGGGGTTCATGGGGCGGAGGCGGGCGGCCAGGAGGGCGATGTCGTCCTCGCAGGTCCCGTTGGTCAGCTGGGTCAAGAGCGTGTCGAGCAGGTGGTCCAGTGAGTCGTCGGGCGACAGGGCCATGGTGGTGAGGCGGCGTACGGAGTCGTCGATGTCCGCGCCGCGCTGTTCCACGAGGCCGTCGGTGTAGAGCAGGAGCACCGAGCCGGGTTCGAATGCGAACGTTGTCATCTCGTAGTCGCCGAGTTCCGTGCCGATGGGCGGACCGGCCGGCAGCCGCATCAGGCCGGTGCTGCCGCCCGGGCGGATCACGAGGGGCGGCAGGTGTCCGGCCGTGGCCGCGGTACAGGTTCCGGCCTCGGTGTCGACGAGGACGAGCAGGCAGGTGGCCGCGCGGTCGAGGCCGATGCGTGCCGCCCTGCGGTCCGCCTCGGTGAGCATGGCGTCCACCGGCAGCCCGGCGGCGGCGACGGTGCGCAGGACGGACCGGTACTGGCTCATGGCCACCGCGGCCTGGAAGCCGTGTCCCATGACGTCGCCCATGACCAGCAGGGTGCGGCAGCCCGGGAGGGCGATGGAGTCGTACCAGTCGCCGCCGACGAGCGCGCTGCGGCCGGAGGGCAGGTAGCGGGTGGCCACCTCGACCGTGGGGTGGGGGCTGTCGGGCTCGGAGAGCAGGGCGCGCTGGAGTTCCAGCGTCATCGTGTGCTCGTGGCTGTACCGGTGGGCGCTGTCGATGGAGACCGCCGCCCGCGCGGCCACGCCCTGCGCGGTCAGGACGTCGTCGTCGCTGAACGGCGGGGACGCTCCCCACCGCATCAGGACGACGATGCCGACGCTGCGGCCGGCCGTGGGAAGGGGGACGACGAGCACCGAGTGGACCCCGGCCGCCCGGAGGATCCGCACGCGCTCGGGGTCCACGACGACCTTCTGGAACAGCTCGTCGGAGGCCAGGTTGCCCAGCCACGGCCGTCCGCTGTCCATGCACCGCCGTGGTGCCGAGCCGCGCGGGAGGTCCACATACGGCTCGCTCCCGCCCGGCTCGCCCAGGTGCCGTTGCAGTTCGGGCGGTGCCGTCAGCTTCATCTTGCGCAGGCGGAGCATGCCGGCGGGCGGCGGGGGCGCGCCGAAGAACTCCTCCTCCACGATCCCGACCGCGGCGATGTCGGCGAGCGAGGGCGCGAGGAAGTCGGCGAGTTCGGCGCAGGTGGCCTCGACGTCGAGGGTCGTGCCGACCCGGGTGGCCGCGGCGTCCAGGAGGGCGAGCCGCTGGTGGGCGTTCTCCAGGTCGTCCAGGTACTGGCGCAGGTTGCTGACCTCGACGGCGATCCCGCACACGCCGACGACCCGCCCCTGCGTCTGAAGCCGGTGGAAGACGGCACGCCAGAGCCTTCGCCCCACGGGTGACGGCACGCGGGTCGTCCCGGTCAGGGTCACCTCCCGGGGCCGGCCGTCGGCGAGCACCTCGATCAGCACGTCGTCGGGTGACTGCACGTCCGGCAGGACCTCGCCGAGGGTCTTGCCGAGGAAGGCGGCGGCGGGCACGCCGGTGACCCGGGACCAGGCCGGGTTGACGTAGAGGTGGCGCAGATGCCGGTCCAGGATGACCACGGGGGCGGAGGTGCCCTCGACGATCCCGCGGAGGAAGCCGCACTCGCAGGACATCCGGGTGCCGTCCACGGACGGCGGGAACGGATCGGTCGCCAGGCTTCTCGGCGCCTGGGCCTGGGCCTGGGCCTGGGCCTCGGGAAAGAGCCATGACGGCGGGAGTCGTTCAGCATTCACCGTCTTCTCCAGCTGTCCGGGCAGTCGGGCCCTTTCCATCGTGTGGGGACGGCCGAGCGGACGCATCTCGGCCGTCGCGCCCGCCGTCTGCTCCGCCGGCCGAAGGAGCGCGCAGGGGAACGAAGGGCCAAAACTGGATCAAAGACGCGGCACAGTGAACCGGCGTCCGCTGAACCCGCGGATCTCAGGCAACATCTTGGTGAACGGCGGGCAGCGCGCGGTCGGGACGCGGTGCCGCTGTCGGCCGGATGGGGTGAGGGACGTGGTGGAGCCGAGGATCGCCGTCGCCGTGGTGACGATGGGCAACCGGCCCGCAGAGGTCGACGCCCTGCTGGAGTCCGTGGCCAAGCAGGACCTCGCCCCCGCCCGCATCGTGATCGTCGGCAACGGCTGCCGGCTGCCCGAGTTCGCCCGTCGGCTCTCCCTGCCCGGCGAGGTCACCACCATCGACGTCGAGGAGAACCTCGGCTGCCCGGGCGGCCGGAACGTCGCCCTCGCCCGGCTGCGGGAGTTCGGGGACGTCGACGTCGTCGTGGAACTGGACGACGACGGGCTGCTCGTCGACCCCGACGTGCTGCGCCGCGTGCGCGACCTCTACGCCGCCGACCCCCGCCTCGGCATCGTCGGCTTCCGCATCGCCGACGAGCGGGGGGAGACCCAGCAGCGGCACGTGCCGAGGATCGGCAGGTCCGACCCGCTGCGCGGCGGCTACGTCACCGGTTTCCTCGGCGGCGGACACGCCCTGCGCATGGCGATGCTGGCGGAGACCGGGGACTGGCCCGCCGAGTTCTTCTTCGCGCACGAGGAGACCGATCTGGCCTGGCGGGCCGCCGACGCGGGCTGGAAGATCCTGTACGCCCCCGAACTGCTCCTCCAGCACCCCAAGACCTCACCGGCCCGGCACGCCATCTACTACCGGGTCAACGCCCGCAACCGCGTCTGGCTCGTCCGGCGCCGGCTGCCGCTGCCGCTCGTCCCGGTGCACCTCGGGGTGTGGACGCTCCTCACCCTCGCCCGTACCCGTTCCCGGGCGGGTCTCAAGGCCTGGTTCGGGGGGTTCGCGGAAGGGCTGCGGGAGCCGGCCGGTGAGCGGCGTCCGATGCGCTGGCGGACGGTGTGGCGGCTGACCCGGCTGGGGCGCCCGCCGGTGATCTGAGCCCGGCAGGCCCGGAAAGAGGAAGCGGGACGGGGCCCCGGTCGTTCACCTCCGCCGGCCGGGGCCCTTGTCGTCCCCGGATTCAGCCTGCGGCGACACTCCCCCGAGTTACGCGTGCTACGCGCGCGCCGTCGGGCCGAATCCGATGGAATGATCACATCAGGATGCGCCAACGGATCGCTAACATGTGGCCAACGGTTCGTCAGCGGACCGCGGAGCGGTTGGCCGGAAGTCGTCCGGCGGCAGCGGGAACTCCCCTTCGGGCGGGCGGGTTCGGCTGCCGGACCGGCGGTGGCCCCGACGGCCGGCCGGTGGTCGGCCGATCGGCAGAAGGTGGCGGGAAACCGCTGGGGACAGGGCGGAATTCCGCCAGGCGACGGTGGGTACACACCCGCAGCGGAGCGCGGTCGGGCCCGACCGCGCGGGAAGGCAGTGGAGCGGCGTGATGCGGCGGTGCGAGCTGCGCTTCGGACTGCTGGGACCGCCGGTCCTGTACGACCGACCGCCGTACGGGATCTCGTACGGCACCTCGAACGCCACCTCTCCCGGAAACTCCGGCACCTCTCCGGAAGCCTCCGGTACCGCTCCCGAAGCCTCCGGTGCCGCTCCCGGAGCCTCCCGTTCCGCCCGGAAGACCGGCCACGACGCACCCGACAACGGCGTCCGGGCGATCGGCAGCCCCAAGGTCCGCGCCCTGCTCGCCGCGCTGCTGCTGGAACCCGGCCGGGTCGTGTCGGTCGAGGCGCTCAAGGACGCGCTGTGGGGCGGCGCGCCGCCCGTCTCCGCACAGGCCTCCCTGCACAACCACGTCACCCGGCTGCGCCGGCTCCTGGACGACCCGGAGCGGCTCAGGGCCGTACCGCCGGGCTATGTGCTGCGGGTCGACCAGGGCGAGCTGGACGTGCACGTCTTCGACGCCCGGGTCGCCGAGGCGCGCGCCGCGCACGCCCGGCGCGACTGGCCGGGCGTCGTACGGGCCTGCGCCGCCGCGCTCACGCTGTGGCGCGGGACGCCGCTCAGCGGGCTGCCCGCCGACATCGGCGGCTACGCCCTCGTCCAGCGCCTGAGCGAGGCGCGGCTGCTCCTGCTGGAGCTGCGCTACGACGCCGAACTCGCCCTCGGCGGCGCCCGCCTGGCCGCACTCGTCCCCGAGCTGGCGGCCCTGGTCGCGGAACATCCGCTGCGCGAGGCGTACCACCGTCAGCTGATGCTCGCCCTGCACCGCACCGGCCGCCAGGCCGAGGCCCTCGCCGTCCACCGTGATCTGCGCGCCCGCCTGGTGGAGGAACTCGGCATCGAACCCGGCCCGGCGGTCCGCGAGGCGCATGTCGAGGTGCTGCGCGGGAGCGGTGAGGAGCGGCGGCGCGGCGCGGAGCACGGCGGCCCCTCGTGGCCGGCCGGACAGGGCGGGCAGCCGCACCGCGAGGGCGACTTGGCCGCCCCAGACGGCGACGGTAACAGCGGCAGCGGCAGCGGCAGCGGCAGCGACGGCGACGGCAGCGGCGACGCCAGGGGTGACGGTAGCGGTGACCGCGCTGGTACCGACGCCTCCAGCGGTACGGGTGCCGGCTCCGGCACCCCTGGCGGGGCCACCGGTGCCGCGTCCCCCGCGACGCCCCGCGCGGGCGGTGCGCCCCCGTCGCCCTCCGCGCCCTCCGCGCCCCCCACGCCCTCCGCGGCCCACACGCCCTCCGCGGCCCCCGCGCCCGCTGGGAACGGCGACGGGCCGGGCGTACGGCAGACGCCTCGTCCCGCCCAGCTGCCCGCCCCGCCGGCCCACTTCACCGGCCGTGCCGAGGTGCGCCGCGAGCTGCGCCGCACGCTGACCGAGCCGTCCGCCCCGGCCCCCGCCGTCGCGGTGATCAGCGGTATGGCCGGCGTCGGCAAGAGCGCGCTGGCCCTGCACGTGGCCCATGAGTTGAGGGAACGTTTCACCGACGGTCAGCTCTACGTCAACCTGCACGGCGCCACCCCCGGCATGACCCCGCTGACCGCCTCGCAGGCGCTCGCCGCGCTGCTGCGCGACCTCGGTGCGGAGCCGCGCAACATCCCGGAACACCCGGACGCTTCCGCCGCGTTGCTCCGCTCGCTGCTCGCGCCCGCCCGCATCCTGCTGGTGCTGGACGACGCGGCGAACGCGGCCCAGGTACGGCCCCTGCTGCCGGCCGGACCCGGCTGCGCGGTGATCGTCACCAGCCGCTCGCCGCTCACGGCGCTCGACGGCGCCCGCCGCTTCCCGCTCTCCCCGCTGACCGGTGAGGACAGCGCGGCCCTGCTGCGTGCGGTGAGCGGGCGCGCGGGGCTGGACGCCGGGCACGCGCTGGTCGAGCTGACCGGCCGGCTCCCGCTGGCCCTGCGCGTGGTCGCCGCCCGGCTCGCGGCCCGCCGCGCCCTGACCCCGGACGTCCTGGCCGGCCAACTCGCCGAGACCGGTGGACGGTTGCACCACCTGGAGTACGACGACCTGAGCGTCCGCCGCTCCCTGGCCGTCGCCCACGACGCGCTCGCCGCCGCCGAGCGCGAGGCCGACCGGGACGCGGCCCTCGCCCTGCGTCACATCGGCGCGCTCGACCTGCCCACCTACGGCGCCCCGCTGATCGCCCGCCTCACCGGCACGGACGAGCGGCGCGCCGAGGCCGCCCTGGACCGCCTGGTCGACGTCGCCCTCCTGGAGGAGACGGCGTACGGCCGCTACGCGCCCCACGACCTGGTCCGGGACTTCGCCCGCGAACTGGCCGACGCCGCTGTGCGGCCCGCCGCGTCCCCGGCCGCCGGCAGGGAAGGGACGGACGGCCCCGGCCGGTCCCCCGCGGCGGCCGGGAACGGGTCCTCCAAGGGGACTCCCGGCACCGCCGGCGACGGCGCGTCCAGCACCGCCGCTGCCACCGACGTCACCGAAGCCGCCGCCGGCAGCGCACCCGCTGCCGGCCCCGCCCCCGCCCCCGGCACCCCCGACCTGGCCGCCCTCCGCTGGTACGCCGCCATGGCCGAGCGGGTGCTGACGGCGGTCGTGGAGCCCGGGCTGGATCAGGACGACCGGCGGCGGCCGACCTCCGCGCAGCCGTCGGAGCACGCGACGGACGTGGCGGCCCTGGCCCCCTTCGAGTCGGCCGAGGAGGCGTTCGCCTGGGCCGAGCTGGAACTGGAGAACGTCGTCACGCTGGTGGCACGCAACGCCGACACCGACGATCCGCGCACGGCCGCCCATCTCTCGGCGCTCGTCCGGCTGCTCTTCCCTTATGCGCAGCGCAGCGGGCGGGTCGCCGAGATGGAGGTGCTGGGGCGGGCCGCGCTCGGTGCCGCGCGGCGGCTCGGGGACCCGGAGGCCGAGGCGTACGCGCTGGGCGACCTCGCGGGCCTGCACTTCCTGACCGGCCGGCAGAACGACGCCCTCGCCCTCACCGATCAGGCCCTGGAGATCTGGGGGCGGCTGGGAGCGGCCTCCCGCATCCGCCGCTGTCTGAACAACCGCGGGCTGCTGCTGGAGGGACTGGGACGGTTCGAGGAGTCGGGGGAGGCGCTGCGGCTGAGCCTCGCCTACTCACGGCTGCTGAACGACCCCTACGGCGAGGCCGTCACCCGCAGCCACCTGGGCAACCTCTACGAGCACACCGATCCGCGCGCCGCCATCGAACAGCACCGGCGCTCGCTGGCCATCGGGGACGAGATCGGCGCCGTCATCGTGCAGCACTCGGCGCACTGCAACATCGGCTACGCCCATCTCACCCTCGGTGAACCGGCCGCCGCCGCCCGGCACTTCGAGGAGAGCCTGCGCATCCTCGGCGGTCACGGCGACTGGCACGGCGAGTCCCAGACCCGGCTCGGCCTGGTGCGCGCGCTGCGGCGGCTGGGGCAGACCGAGCGGGCGGCGGACGAGTGCGCCGAGCTGCTGCGCCGGGCCGACGCCCGCGCCGACCGGTACATGGGCGGGCTGGCCTTGCACCAGCACGGGTTCCTGCTGCGCGAGCGGGGGCGGCGGGCGGAGGCGTACGACGCCTGGCGCGCGGCCCGGGAGGCGCTGGACGGCACGGACGAGCAGGCGGTCCTGGCGGAGCTGCGGGAGCTGTTGAGCGGCGGCTGAGCAGTGGTGTGAACCGCTGTCGGCGCACGCGGCGTGACGGGTGTCACTTGGCGTCGGCGTAGCACTCCACCACCGCCGTCGTGAACGGGAATCGCACCGGTGTGTCGCCGAAGGTCAGCCGGCCGGCGAGGGCGGCGGACTCGCGGATGGCCTGGACGACGGCGTCGGCCTCCTCGGCGGGGCAGTGCATGATCACCTCGTCGTGCTGGAAGAAGACCAGCTCGGCCTTCAGCTGCGCGCAGGCCCGGCGCAGTGCGGCGAGCAGCAGCAGCGCCCAGTCCGCGGCGCTGCCCTGGACGACGAAGTTCCGCGCGAAGCGGCCCCGCGCGCGGGAGGTGGTCGACGCGTGTCCGGGGCCCCAGCCGGCCTGGCCCTCCGGTTCGTCCTCGCCGACGGGGATGCCCGCCTCCTCCGCCGCGTCCTCGCCCGTCCGGGCGGCCGGCGGGCAGGTCCGGCCCAGCCAGGTGCGCACCAGCCGGCCCTCCTCGCCCGCGCGGGCCGCCTCGTCGACGTAGGCGACGGCCTTGGGGAAGCGGCGGCGGAGCGCGGCGAGGTTCTTCAGGCCGTCCCCGGAGGTCTGGCCGTAGATCGCGCCCAGTACGGCGAGCTTGGCCTGGTTCCGGTCGCCGGAGAAGGCGCGGTCGGAGACGGACTGGTAGAGGTCGCTCTCGCGGCCGGCCACCTCCATCAGCCCGGGGTCGCGGGAGATCGCGGCGAGCACGCGCGGCTCCATCTGGTCGGCGTCGGCCACCACCAGCCGCCAGCCGGGGTCGGCGACGACGGCCCGGCGGATCACCTTGGGGATCTGCAGCGCGCCCCCGCCGTTGGTCACCCAGCGCCCGGTGACGGTGCCGCCTGCCAGGAACTCGGGGCGGAAGCGGCCGTCGCGCACCCAGTCCTGGAGCCACGACCAGCCGTGGGCCACCCAGATGCGGTACAGCTTCTTGTACTCCAGCAGGGGTTCGACGGCCGGGTGGTCGACGGACTGGATCTCCCAGCGGCGGGTGGACTTCACCTTGATCCCGGCCTGCGCGAAGGCCTTGATCACATCGGCGGGCAGATCGGGCCGCACCCGGCGGCCGAAGGCGGCGGACACCTCGTCGGCCAGCTCGGCGAGGCGGCGCGGCTCGCCGCCGCCCGCGTAGCGCTCGCCGAGCAGGTCGTGCAGCAGCTCGCGGTGGACCTCGGCGCTCCAGGGCAGACCCGCGTGGTTCATCTCGGCGGCCACCAGCATCCCGGCCGACTCGGCGGCGGTCAGCAGCCGCATGCGGTCGGGGTGGGCGGTCCTCTCGTGCCGCCGCAGCTGGTCGGCGTAGACCGCGAGCAGGTCCGGCAGGGGCAGGTGGCTGCCGGCGGGCTCGAACAGCGAGGACTGGGCGCTCGGATCGGCCGCGCGCTGCGGGGGGTCGGGCGGGACGGGGCCGCCGCGGAGGCGGGCCAGGGCGGCGGCGGCCGAGCGTGGCTCGCCGTACCGCCCCTCGTGGCCCAGCAGGAGGGTCTCGGCGTCCTCGATGTCGTAGCACCGCTCCACTCGCACCCCCGTGGCGAGCAGTCGCGGGTAGACCTCGGGGGTCGACCGCCACACCCAGCGCGTCACCTCCGGGCGGCTCCGCACCGCCGCGGCGAGATCGCTCTCCCGCCGCACCGGTCCGGCGGGCAGCCCGTCCGGGCCGAGGGGGGCGACGTCCACGCCTCCGTCCTCGGCCGGTGCGAGCGCCCACCGGTCGGTCATGGGTGCGAGTCTGGCAGGGGGGTCTGACAATGCGTCCGACCTGCGGTTCTGTGGCGTTGTGCCGGTCTACTCGGGGCCGCCGCCCGCTTCGGCCGTCTTCTCCAGCAGCAGCGCCAGCATCCTGCCGACGTACTCCTCGGTGGCCGGCTTGGTCAGGCCGAGGCCGCTGAGGACGCCCTGGCCGTTCTCGTGCTCCAGCAGGGCCAGCAGGATGTGCTCGGTGCCGATGTAGTTGTGACCCAGCCGCAGCGCCTCGCGGAAGGTGAGTTCCAGGACCTTCTTGGCCTCGGGGCCGTAGGGGACGAGGTCGGGTACGTCGTCCGCGGCGGGCGGCAGCGCCGCGGTCGCGGCCTGGCGTGCGGCGTCCAGCAGGACGCCCTGCGCGGTGATCGCCTTCGCGGCCAGGCCCTCGGGCTCGGCCAGCAGGCCGAGGACCAGGTGCTCGGGCCGGCCCTCGGCGTTGCGGGCGGCCAGGGCCTCGTTGTGCGCGGCCATGACCACGTTCCGCGCGCGCGGGGTGTAGCGGCTGAAGCCCTGGCCGGGGTCGAGGTCGGCGGACTCCTTGGGTACGAACCGCTTCTGCGCCGCCTGCCGGGTCACGCCCATGCTCCGGCCGATGTCGGTCCAGGAGGCCCCCGAGCGGCGGGCCTGGTCGACGAAGTGCCCGATCAGGTGGTCGGCCACGTCGCCGAGGTGATCGGCGGCGATCACCGCGTCCTGGAGCTGAACGAGGGGTTCGCTGTGAACCTTCTTGATCGCCTCGATGAGGTCGTCGAGGCGCACGGATGCCGTGATGTTCGGGTTGGTCGCCATACCGTCAACCGTAGGTTGCACATCTCCGACTGTCAACCGATGGTTGACATCTCATCGCCCCGCTCCTGGCCCACTGTTGTCCACAGCCTGTGGACAACGATCGGGGGCTGTCACCGGGGCGTGGCACGATCGACAGCGTGACCAGCACCGCCAGCACCGTCGAACGGGCCTTCCGGGCCGCCCTCTACGACGACACCGACACCGGCCTCGACACGGGCGCCTCCCTGCTCGCCGCCGACCCGGCCGCCGACACCGAACTCGCCCGCCGCGGCGAGGACTTCGTGGCCGGGGCCTGGCAGCGCGGCTGGCAGCCCGCCGACGTCGTACGGCTGGTGCGGCGCGAGCTGGACGACGCGCACGTCCGCCTGGCCGCCGCGCTGATCCGGGCGCAGGCCGGGAGGGACCGCCCGCGCGGGCGCCGCTGGGCCGACCAGCTCGCGGCGCTGCCCGCGGGGCCCGAGCGCACCGCCGACCGCTTCTCGCACGCCACGGCGGTCCTGGAGCTGTACCGCCTGCTGCTGCGCCTGCCCGCCCTGGAGCCCCTGGAGGAGGAACCCCGGCGCGCCCCCGGCCCGGCCGCCTCCCGCACGCTCACCCGCATCCGCGCGCTGCTCGCCAAGGCCGAGGCCACCGGCTACCCGGAGGAGGCCGAGGCGCTCAGCGCCAAGGCGCAGGAGCTGATGGCCCGGTACAGCGTCGACGAGGCGCTGCTCGCCGCGGGGGCGCCCGCGCCGGACGCGCCCGGCGCCTGCCGTATCGGGGTCGAGCCGCCGTACGAACAGGCCAAGGCGGTCCTGCTGGACGCGGTGGCCACGGCGAACCACTGCCGCGCGGTGTGGAACGAGCCACTCGGCTTCTCGACGGTCGTCGGCTTCGAGGCGGACCTGGAGGCGGTCGAGCTGCTCTACACCTCGCTGCTGGTGCAGGCCACGCACGCGATGACGAAGGCGGAGGCGGCCCAGAGAGCCGGCGGGCGCAAGCGGACCAAGACCTTCCGGCAGTCGTTCCTCGCGGCCTACGCGCACCGCGTGGGTGACCGCCTCGCGGCCGCCGCCGAGACCCAGGTGACCCAGGACCTGCTGCCGGTGCTGGCCACGCGCGAGACAGCCGTCACCGGCCGGCTGGAGCGCATGTTCCCGCAGACCACGACGACCAGGCTGCGGGGGGTCAGCGACGCCGCGGGCTGGACGGAGGGCGCACGCGCGGCGGACCGGGCACAGGTCCGAGCCCGCCCGCGGCTGGGTGACGGTCGGCCGCCCCAGCCGGGGTGACGGTCAGGCACCGCCCGTCTATCGCCGGCCCTGCCGCCCCGCCGGTTCGCCGACCCGCTCCCGCCTCGGCCGCGCTCAGTCGCCCACCTGCTGGAAGGCGCTCACGGACGCGTCCGGACCGCTCCCGTCGGCCTTGCCGGCGACCGGGCCGTACTTCCACGGGAACGTCCGGCCGGAGTCCGAGCCGGGCAGCGTGATCTCCACGGTCCGCGCCGCCAGGACGTTCTTGGCGCCCTCCTTGCCGCGCACGTAACTGATCGAGAAGGACGCGGAGTCGCCCTTGGCGAGCTTCAGTTTCTGGGCCTTCGCGCCCTTGAGCACGGGCACACGGGCCTTGGAGCCGCCGCCGCTCAGCACGGCCTGCGGGAAGTCGTCCAGCGTGCACGGAGCGCTCTGGTTGGTGATGCTGACCGGGATCTCACCGGTGTCACCGGCGGCCGGGGCCACGCTCGCCGCCCCGATCTGCAGCGAGACCCCGCCGATCTCGCAGGCGGATCCGCTCTTGCCGTTCTTGTCCCCGCCGCTGTCGTTGCAGGCGGTCAGCAGCAGAGCGGCGGCGAGGGCGGTGACGGTGAGCGGAATGGCGCGCATGAGCAGGTTCCCATCGAGGTGGTGACGGTCTCCCCCGCATCATGGCCCCTGCGGCCGGGGCTCGATCACGCGCCCCGGCCCGATTCATCACTTCAGATGGCGCGTCAACGGCCGGGAACGCTTCTTCGCGCGCCTCTTTCAACGCCTCGCAACGCCTCGGAGCGTCCTCACCGCGGCACCGGAGCGGTCGGCAGCCCCGACGGCAGCTTCCCGCCCTCCGCCTTGGTGTACGTCTCCTGGCCGGTCCCGCCCGACCAGGTCACCTTCAGCGTCGTGCCGTTCACCGAGTCGACCATGCCGGTGGTGCGGTCCTCGTGCCCGCCCGCACAGGTCAGACGGATCATCCGCATGTCGTCCTCGATACCCGCCGTCCCGCTGCACACGGTCCCGCCGGTCGCGAAGATCCCGGCCTTCTTCCCCGTGATCACGAGGGCCACGATCTTGCCGTGGGCGGTGGTGATCCAGCTGCCCTGGAGCTCGGCGGAGGCGCCGGCGGGGGAGGTCACGTTCGACGACGGGGCCGCGCTCGACGAGGGCGACGCCGAGGTGCCGTCCTCGCCCCCGGAACCGCCGCCGCTGCTGCACGCCGTGAGCGCCAGCGCGCCCGCCAGTCCCACGGCCAGGGCCGCGCCCCGCCCGCGCGCCCTCGCCCGCACCCTCGCAGTCGCAGTAGTCACCGGAAGCTCCCTCAGCGATAGCGGCCGGCCGCCCCCGCCGGACGGCCCGCAGCGCAAGCTACCAGCAGGTACCGGGAGGACTTCCGGACGCCGGGCGGGAAGGCCCGGTGAACGCACTCGCGCGGCCCGAACTGGAGCGGGCCGAAGGGGCGCGGGCAAGCCGCGCGGGGCGGCCGACGCCCCGGTCGCCGTCGTGGAGGCGGGGGGCGCCCGCGTCCCCCGGCTGGTCCAGGTCCGGGTGCCGGCGCAGCAGTTCCCACATGGCCGCGCGGACCCTCCTCGGTGAAGTCGCCCGCGCCACATCCACGTCCAGCGGGCCCGTCACGGTGCCGCCCGCCGGTAGATGCCGGACGGAGAGCACGGTCGGCACGGTTGGCTCCTCCAGCCGGTCGGGCAGTGAGCCCGCTTGGCCCCCGCCGCGCGGCGAGCCGGACCCGCAGCCGGTGCGGCACCCGGGTCACGCCTCAGCGGCGGCGACCGCCGGCGCGGGCGGACGGTCATGAACGCGCCGGTCGGTCATGAACGCGCCGGTCGGTGACGAACCCGCCGCCTCAGGAGACAGGTAGGAATTTTCCTACCCTTGACCAGTAGGTGATTTCCTACCTATCGTCGGCGCCATGAGCATCACGCACGCCTCCTTCGTCACCCTCCCCGTCGCCGACCAGGACCGCGCTCTGCGCTTCTACCGCGACGTCCTCGGCTTCGAGGTCACCGCCGACCGGGAGATGCCCCAGGGCCGCTGGCTCCAGGTGGCCCCCGAGGGCGCCCAGACCGTCTTCACGCTCTCCGGACCCGGCATGGGCGGTTTCGAGCCCGGTTCGGCGCGGGGGATCATGTTGGTCTCGACCGATGTCGACGCCGACTGCGCCCGGCTGGCCGCGGCCGGCGCCCAGGTGCAGGGACCGGACGACGTCCCGTGGGGGCGGATGGCCTCCTTCACCGACCCCGACGGCAACGGTCTGATGCTGCTGACGGAGAAGGAAGGCTTCTGACCGCTCGATGAACGGGACGGGTACCGCCGCCGAGGACCGCGTCTTCGCCGCGCTCGCCAACGCCACCCGCCGCGAGGTGCTGCGGCTGCTGCGCGAGCGCGGGCCGCAGCCCGTCCAGGCCCTGGCCGACCACTTCGACATGCGCCGCCCGAGCCTCTCGGAACACCTGAAGGTGCTCCGGGAGGCCGGCCTCGTCTCCGAGCGGCGCTCCGGGCGGCAGCGCATCTACCGGCTGGAGGCGGCTCCGCTCGCCGATGTGCAGGACTGGCTCCATCCGTACGAGCGGTTCTGGCGCGAGCGGCTGAAGGGCCTCGGGGATCTCCTCGACCGCATGCCCGACGATGAACAGCCATGAGTTCAGCACCCGGATCCGACCCGGACGACCTGACCACGATCCGCGTCGACCAGTTCTTCCCGCACCCGCCCGCCAAGGTCTGGCGCGCCCTGACCGACCCCGGCCTGCTGGCTCGCTGGCAGATGCCCGGCGCGGAGGGCTTCCGGCTCCGGGTCGGCCACCGGTACCGGATGACCTCCGTCCCCCGTCCCAACTCCCGCTTCTCGGGTGTCGTAGAGGTGGAGGTACTGGCCTACGACACAGAGCGGATGCTGTCCCTCCGCTGGGCGGATGCCGATCCGGCCAATCCGGCCGACTGGACGATCACCTGGACCCTGGAACAGGAGGGGCGCGGTACGCGTCTCTTCCTAGTGCACGAGGGGTTCGATCCGGACGACCCCGCGCAGTCGATGGCGCGGAAGATCATGGGCGGGGGCTGGAGAGGACATGTCCTGCCCGCTCTGGGGCAGACGCTGGAACAGCTTCGGTAAAGCGCACGTCAAGGCTGTAACCGCGGCACCACTCCTCGTGCACGTGCATTTGCTCATGCACCTGCACGTGAACAGAGTTATGATCCGAGTCAGTTGACTACAGCATCTATGGCCTCACCAGCCAGTGCACCACTCGGGGAGCGACCTGTGGACCGCGACGTTGACGGCGTGTACGGGGGGTACGACGTGTACAACGGCATGGCTGCCACGCAGCTGGACGGAGTGGCCTGGCAGAAGAGCAGGCACAGCAACTCGCAGGGGTCCTGCGTGGAGTTCGCACGGCTGCCGGGCGGTGAGGTCGCCGTACGCAACTCGCGCTTCCCGGACGGACCGGCGCTCGTCTACACGCGCGCGGAGATCGAGGCGATGCTCCTCGGCGTCAAGGACGGGGAGTTCGACCATCTGGTAGCGAGCTGACGCGGCACTCCGCCCGCGCCGCGCCGCTGGCGACGATGTCGTCGGGGCGGGCCCGTGCGGACCGGTGGACGCGCGTAGAAGCCGCACGGGGAAAGCCGCCCGCGCGTCCGCCGGTGCCGTACGGGATCAGCCGGCCGTGTGCAGCCGGAACATCGCCCAGACCACCTTGCCGTCGAGCGTGCCCGCGAGCGGGTGCCAGCCCCAGCTGTCGGCGAAGGAGTCGACCAGGAACAGCCCGCGGCCCGACTCGGCCGAGAAGTCGTCCGAGTCCCGCGGCACCGGGGTCTCGTGGCTCGGGTCGCGCACCCCGCACACCAGCCGCTCGGTCCAGCGCATCAGGTGCAGCCGCACGGACGGGAGGTGCTCGTCGCCCCGGCACGGCGTGGCCGGCACCGCGTGGCGCAGCGCGTTCGTGACGAGTTCGGAGACGACGAGGCAGATGTCGTCGAAGCGGTCACCGACGTCCCACTGCTCCAGGGTGTGCCGGGTGAAGCGCCGGGCCTCGCGCACCGCCTCCAACCGGGCGGGCAGGGCGCAGGAGGCGGCATCGGACACGGCCGCCGGATCCAGCGGCGGAAGGCCCTGCCGTAACGGCTTGAGCATGGTCGATCCATTCGTCCCCATGCGAGGCACTCCCGGGAATTCGCGGTCGTTGCGATGCAGCGGTGGCGCGGCACCATGGTTTCGGAAGCGCACAGCAGATGCAAGGGCAGATGCACGTGCACGAGACCGAAATGGCACTGCCCGTACCGCTTCTTGGCCATTTTTTCTGCCATCTTCCTGACGTTCCCGTCAGAGGTCCGGACCTCTTCCCGCTCCGCACCCGGTGGAAACGGGCGGCCTCTTTCCGTTTCCGTAACCGCACGAGTACTGCTCGGAGTGTTTTAGTGGCAGACTTCGGCCCCTGAAGACGGTTGGGGAGGCTGGCGAAAGTGAGCGCGGGAGAGCCCGGATCGGTGGTGCGGCGGATGCTGCTCGGCTCGCAACTCAGGCGACTGCGGGAAGCGCGGGGGATCACGCGTGAGGCGGCGGGGTACTCGATCCGCGCATCGGAGTCGAAGATCAGCCGGATGGAGCTGGGCCGGGTGAGCTTCAAGACGAGGGACGTCGAGGACCTGCTGACGCTGTACGGCATCACGGACGAGGCGGAGCGCGAATCCCTGCTGTCCCTCGCCCGGGAGGCCAACGTGGCGGGCTGGTGGCACAGCTACACCGACGTCCTGCCCAGCTGGTTCCCCACCTATGTGGGCCTGGAGGGCGCCGCCTCGCTGATCCGCGCCTACGAGGTGCAGTTCGTGCACGGCCTGCTGCAGACCGAGGAGTACGCCCGCGCGGTGGTCCGGCGCGGCATGAGGGGCGCGAGCGTCGCCGACGTGGAGCGCCGGGTCGCCCTGCGCCTGGAGCGGCAGAAGTACCTGCTCGCCGACAACGCCCCCGAGTTCCACATCGTCCTGGACGAGGCCGCCCTGCGCCGCCCCTACGGGGACCGCGAGGTGATGCGCGGCCAGCTCCAGCACCTGATCGACATCTCCGAGCGGCCCAACGTGCGACTCCAGGTCATGCCGTTCAGCTTCGGCGGGCACTCCGGCGAGAGCGGCGCCTTCACCATCCTCAGCTTCCCCGAGTCCGACCTGTCCGACGTGGTCTACCTGGAGCAGCTGACCAGCGCCCTCTACCTGGACAAGCGCGAGGACGTCGCCCAGTACGAGCAGGCCCTGAAGGAACTCCAGCAGGACAGCCCCGGCCCGGACGAGAGCCGCGACCTCCTGCGCGGTCTGCTGCAGCTCTCCTGACGTGGCCCAACCACGCCCAACTAGGTTGACTCGCAAGTAGGATGACGTCCGATCAGACCTGGCGTGGTTCTGTGGCCGCTAGCGATTGAGGGATCACATGTCGTCCTACTTCACCGACCTGGCCCGGCAGTACATCGACGGCGAGTGGCGGCCGGGCACCGGCTCCTGGGACGTCATCGACTTCAACCCCTACGACGACGAGAAGCTGGCCTCGATCACGGTGGCCACGGTCGACGAGGTGGACGAGGCCTACCAGGCCGCCGCCCGCGCCCAGAAGAAGTGGGCCGAGACCAACCCCTACACCAGGCGCGCGGTCTTCGAGCGGGCCCTGAGGCTGATAGAGGACCGCGAGCAGGAGATAGCCGATCTGATCATCGCGGAGCTGGGCGGCACGCGCGTCAAGGCCGGCTTCGAGCTGCACCTGGCCAAGGAGTTCCTGCGCGAGTCGGTCCACCTCGCGCTGCGCCCCGAGGGCCGGATCCTGCCCTCTCCGGGCGAGGGCAAGGAGAACCGCGTCTACCGGGTGCCGGTCGGCGTCGTGGGTGTCATCAGCCCCTTCAACTTCCCCTTCCTGCTATCGCTGAAGTCGGTCGCGCCGGCCCTCGCGCTGGGCAACGCCGTGGTGCTCAAGCCGCACCAGAACACCCCCATCGCCGGCGGCACCCTGCTCGCGAAGATCTTCGAGGACGCCGGGCTGCCCGGCGGCCTGCTCAACGTCGTCGTCACCGACATCGCCGAGATCGGTGACGCGTTCCTGGAGCACCCCGTCCCGAAGGTCATCTCCTTCACCGGTTCGGACAAGGTCGGCCGGCACGTCGCCACCGTCTGCGCCAGGAACTTCAAGCGCGCGGTCCTCGAACTGGGCGGCAACAGCGCGCTGGTGGTGCTGGACGACGCCGACATCGACTACGCGGTGGACGCGGCGGTCTTCAGCCGGTTCGTGCACCAGGGCCAGGTCTGCATGGCCGCCAACCGGGTCCTCGTGGACGCGTCCGTGGCCGACGAGTTCACCGAGAAGTTCGTCGCCAAGGTCCGCACCCTCAAGGTCGGCGACCCCCGCGACCCGGAGACCGTGATCGGCCCGGTGATCAACTCCGCGCAGGCGAACGCCGTCTCCGGCACCGTGGAGCAGGCGCTCGCGGAGGGCGCCACCGCCCTCGTACGCGGCGGCACGACCAACAACCTGGTCGAGCCGACGGTGCTGACCGGCGTCCCGGCCGGTTCCCCGCTGCTCCGGCAGGAGGTGTTCGGCCCGGTCGTCTTCCTCCTCACCTTCGACGGAGAGGAGGAGGCGGTCCGGATCGTCAACGACACCCCGTACGGCCTCAGCGGCGCCGTCCACACGGCGGACATCGAGCGGGGCGTGGCCTTCGCCAAGCGGATCGACACCGGCATGTTCCACGTGAACGACGGCACCGTGCACGACGAGCCGATCGTGCCCTTCGGCGGCGAGAAGCACTCCGGCCTCGGCCGTCTCAACGGCGAGACCACGCTGGAGGCGTTCACCACGGTCAAGTGGATCTCGGTGCAGCACGGGCGCAGCGCGTTCCCGTTCTAGTCGCGCCCTGTCGTCCCGCGGCCGGATGCCCGGTGTGCCGTTTTCGGTGCGCGGGGCCCTTGCGGACAGTACCTGACCGCAAGGGCCCGTAGCGTCTTCGGTGTCGGGGGGAACGGCCCCCGGCGCACCGGTCCGACGAAAGGCGGCACGCCATGGTCACGCACGTTCCGGCGGAGGCGACGGGCGACGAGCGCGGGGCACTGCTCGCGTTCATCGAGGAACAGCGCGGCGGGATCCGCCGGGCACTGCTCGGGCTGACCGAGGAGCAGGCCCGTACCCGCCCCAGCGCCAGTGAGCTGTCCCTGGGCGGCCTGCTCAAGCACGTCGCCGAGGTGGAGCAGAGCTGGATCGCCCGGGCGAAGCAGGAGCCGCCGGCGGTGCGGCGCGACGAGTCGAACTGGCACGAGACCTTCCAGCTGGCCGGTGACGAGACGGTCGGCTCGCAGCTGGCCTACTGGGAGCAGGTGGCCGCCGAGACGGAGAAGTTCATCCGCTCCGCGCCCAGCCTGGACGACACCTTCCCGCTGCCGCCCGACCCGTGGTTCCCGCCGGAGGGCCGTGTGTCGCTGCGCTGGCTGTGCCTGCACCTGATCCGCGAGACGGCCCGGCACGCCGGCCACGCCGACATCATCCGCGAGTCCCTGGACGGCAAGACCGCGTTCGAGCTGGTCGCACTGGAGCGGGGCGGCTCCTGGGGCTGATCGGGGGGGTCCTAACCTGGACCCCATGTCAGCGATCCGTCTTCTCGTGCTGGGCGCCGTCCGCCAGCACGGGCGGGCCCATGGCTACCAGGTCCGCAACGACCTGGAGTACTGGGGCGCGCACGAGTGGTCCAACGCGAAGCCGGGCTCGGTCTACCACGCCCTGAAGCAGATGGCCAAGCAGGGGCTGCTGCACGCGCACGAGATCGCGCCGTCCACGGCGGGCGGGCCGCCGCGGGTGGAGTACGAGATCACGGACCGGGGCGAGGACGAGTTCTTCCGGCTGCTGCGCGAGTCCCTGCTCGCCTACGACCAGAAGATGGACATCCAGTCCGCGGCCATCGGCTTCCTGGTCGAGCTGCCCCGCGCCGAGGCCCTGGAGCTGCTGCGGGAACGGGTCCGCCGGATCGGGCAGTGGCGGGCCGCCGTCACCGGGCACTACGTGCCCGAGGACGGCCCGGAGCGGCTCGGCCACATCGGGGAGATCATGAACCTCTGGGTTCACACGGCCGACTCCGACGCGGCCTGGACCCAGGGGCTCATCGACCGCCTGGAGGCGGGCGCGTACACCTTCGCGGGGGAGGGCGAGCGGTTCGTGGGCGTGCTCTCCGAGGGGCAGCAGAACCCGTACGCGACAGGGGAGCGGCACCCGGAGGACGACCGCTAATCAAGTTTGACCAATTGCCTTCCCGGCGTTACGTTCCGCACAAGTAGTCAAACTTGACTAACGAGGGAGCGGCATGGCCGACACGGCGATCACCGTCGAGGGCGTACGCAAGACCTACGGCGGCAGACCCGCCCTGGACGGACTCGACCTGCACGTCACGCGCGGCACCGTGCACGCGCTGCTCGGCCCGAACGGCGCGGGCAAGACCACCCTGGTCCGGATCCTGTCCACCCTGCTCAGGCCCGACAGCGGGCGCGTCCGGGTCGCCGGGCACGACGTGCCGGCCGACGCCCGGGCGGTGCGCCGGCGCATCGGTCTGCTGGGCCAGCACGCGGCCCTGGACGAGCAGTTCGACGGCCGGCAGAACCTGGAGATGTTCGCCCGCCTGCACCACCTCGGCGCCCGCCACGCGCGCGTGCGCGCCACGGAACTGCTGGAGCGCTTCGACCTCACCGGCACCGGGCGCACCCCCGTCGCCCGCTACAGCGGCGGCATGCGCCGCCGTCTGGACCTCGCCGCCTCCCTGGTCACCGACCCCGAGGTGCTGTTCCTGGACGAGCCCACCACCGGTCTCGACCCCCGCGGCCGGGCGGAGGTGTGGGCCTCGGTCCGCTCCCTGGTCGACGGCGGTACGACGGTCCTGCTCACCACCCAGTACCTGGAGGAGGCCGACCAGCTCGCCCACCGCGTCGCCTTCGTGGACCGGGGCCGCGTCGTCGCCGACGGCACCCCCGAGGACCTCAAGGGCCTCACCGGCGGGGACCGCGTCGACGTCGTCCTGCGCGACGCCCGCCGGCTGGCCGACGCGGTGGCCGTCCTGCCCGTCGCCGGGGCCACGATCGACGCCGACCGCCGGCTGCTCAGCGCCCCGGTCACCGACCGCACGGCCGCCCTCTTCGGGGTCGTACGGGCGCTGGAGGCCGCCGGTATCGAGGCCGCCGACATCGCGCTGCGCCGCCCCACCCTGGACGAGGTGTTCCTGCACCTCACCGGCGACGCCGGCCGGCGCCCCGGGAGCGACGCGAACCGAGCGGAGGAGGCCGCGTGAGCGGGTACGTCCTGACCGACTGCTGGACCATGACCCGGCGCGAACTGGCCCACTGGGCACGGCAGCCCGGACAGCTGCTGGTCGCGCTGGTCTTCCCGGTGATGCTGCTGCTGATGTTCGGCTATCTGGTCGGCGGCGGCCGGGGCGTGACCGGCGACTACGTCGACTTCCTCGTGCCGGGCATGCTCGTGCTCACCATGGCCTTCGGTCTGGAGGGCACCATGCTCGCCGTCACCCAGGACCTCAACCGGGGCGTGATCGACAGGTTCCGTTCCCTGCCGATGGCGGACGGCGCGGTCCTCGTGGGCCGGTCGGCCGCCGACATGCTCCAGTCGGCGGTCGGGCTCGCCCTGCTGACCGGTGTGTCGTACGCGCTGGGCTGGCGCGCGCACGGCGGCCCCGGTGCCTTCGCGGCCGCCCGGAGATGGTGCAGGCCGTCCAGATCCTCGTCTGGCCGGCCGGCTTCCTCTCCAACGCCTTCGCCGTGCCCGCGTCGATGCCCGACTGGCTGGGCACGGCCGTCGAGTGGAACCCGCTGTCCCAGACCGCGACGGCCGTACGGCAACTGCTGGGCGGCCCCGGCGGCGAACCGGGGCACCTGTGGCCGGCCGTCCTGTGGCCGCTCGCCCTGCTGGCGGTGTTCTTCCCGCTGGCCGTACGGACGTTCGCGCGCCTGGGCCGCTAGGTCCTGTCCTCGAACTCCCGTCGTCCGCCCGGAGGGCGGGGTGCCGGGCCCTGGCCCTCGTACTGGATGTCCTTGGGCCGGGGCCCGGTGCGGCGAGAGTGCGTGCATGGCGTCGCGCGGCAGACGGGAGTTCGACGACAGGGCCTGGGACTGCCGTGTCCTAATGGTGGAAGCCGGTGGCCGCGCCCTTGTCGCGGGTCAGGGGGTGCGGCTGCCGGCGCAGTTCCGGCAGCAGACGGGTCAGGTCGTCCAGGAAGAGGTCGGCCAGGTCGTGCGAGAAGCCGTTGCGGCACACGATCCGCAGCACGGACAGGTCCTCGCGGTTCGCCGGGAAGGTGTAGGCGGGCACCAGCCAGCCGCCCTCGCGCAGCCGCCGGGAGACGTCGAAGACGTCGTACGCCGTGACGTGGTCGGCGGTGGTCAGCGCGAACACGGGAAGCTGGTCCCCGCGCGTGAGGAGCCGGAAGTCGCCGAGCGCCTCGATCCGGGAGGCGAGCGAGGTCGCCACGTCCCGCGTCGACTGCTGCACCGCCCGGTAGCCGTCCCGGCCCAGCCGCAGGAACGTGTAGTACTGCGCCACCACCTGGGCGCCGGGCCGGGAGAAGTTCAGCGCGAAGGTCGGCATGTCCCCGCCCAGGTAGTTCACCCGGAAGACCAGCTCCTCCGGCAGCGCCTCCTTGTCCCGCCACAGCGCCCAGCCGACGCCCGGGTACACCAGCCCGTACTTGTGGCCGGAGGTGTTGATCGACGCCACGCGCGGCAGGCGGAAGTCCCACACCAGGTCCTCGTCCAGGAAGGGCGCCACCATCCCGCCGGACGCGCCGTCCACGTGCACCGGGACGTCGAGCCCGGTGCGCTCCTGGAGGGCGTCCAGGGCCGCGCACAGGTCGGCGATCGGCTCGTAGGAGCCGTCGAAGGTGGAACCGAGGATGCCGACGACCCCGATGGTGTTCTCGTCGCACAGCTCGACGGCGGCCTGCGGGTCCAGGTGGAAGCGGTCGCCCTCCATCGGGACCAGCCGGGCCTCCACCTCCCAGAAGTTGCAGAACTTCTCCCAGCACACCTGGACGTTGACGCCCATCACCAGATTGGGCCGCGCGCCCGGATACCGGTCGGCGTTCCGCTTCGCCCAGCGCCGCTTCAGCGCCATCCCGGCGAGCATGCACGCCTCGCTCGACCCGGTCGTGGAACAGCCGACGGCCGCCGACGGGTCCGGCGCGTTCCACAGATCCGCGAGCATCGCCACGCAGCGCCGCTCCAGTTCGGCCGTGCGCGGGTACTCGTCCTTGTCGATCATGTTCTTGTCCCGGCACTCGCCCATCAGCACCCCGGCCTGCGGCTCCATCCAGGTGGTGACGAAGGTGGCCAGGTTCAGCCGGGAGTTGCCGTCCAGCATCAGCTCGTCGTGCACCAGCTGGTACGCCGTGGACGGCGGCAGCGGGGTGTCCGGGAGCCGGTGCGTGGGCGGGGCCTCGGCCATGCCGCCGACGGGGTTGGCCTCCCCGAAGAACGGGTTGACCGACATCGTGCGCTCCTCGTGCTTCTGGGGACCTTTGTGCAGGGCCATCGGGCTGTGCCTCCAAGGGAACGGGTGCCAGGGGTGAGTGAGGGAACGTCAGGTCGGAAAAGTCATCGGACCGGGGTGCCGTCCTCGCGCAACTGCATCTGCGGTCGGCCCGTCACCAGCAGCCAGGCCGGCAGCGAGGCGATGCACAGCAGGGCGAGGACACCGGGCGAGGAGACCAGGACGGCGGCGGTGAACAGGCTCACCCAGCCCTGCCGGGTGATCGCCAGGAGCATGCCCAGGACGCCCGTCGCCACGCCCAGCGAGGGGTGCACGGCCGGCACCAGCGCGTGGGCGCACAGGCCGAGGGCGGTGCCGACGAAGACGGCCGGGAAGATCCGGCCGCCGCGAAACCCGCAGGCCGCCGCGACGAGCAGCGCGGCCAGCTTCACCACCGTCATCGTGGCGAACTGCCCCGCCGACCAGCCCTCCGGGTCGCGGGTCAGCAGCCCGATCTCCGACAGGCCCTTGAACAGCGTCAGAGGACCGCCCAGGGCCGCGAGCGCCCCCAGCACGACCCCGCCGGCCGGGAGCATGAGCATCGGGTGCCGCAGCCGCCGGAACGCCGTGTGCACGTACGGGAACGCGTGGACGGCGCACATGCCGAGCAGCGCGGCCACCGAGGCGATCACCAGGGCCGCCGGCAGGTCTCCCGCGCGCGGGTGGCCCATGGGCGGCAGGCCCAGGTCGAAGGCCGGACGGGCCACCAGGGTCGTCGTGATCGCCCCGCACGCGCCGGCGGTCAGCGGCGCGAACAGGTTGTCCCACAGCCGGCCCGCCATCGGCCGCCCCGCCAGCGCCTCGGAGATCACCAGCGCCGCCGCGACCGGCGTGCCGAACAGCGCGCCGATCGTCGCCGCCTCCGCCAGCACCGGCCACAGGGTGCCCGGCGTCCGGGGCAGGAAGCGCGTGCCGAGCCAGGCCGCGAGGCCCACGTTCACGGCGATGATCGGGTTCTCCGGGCCGAGGCTCGGACCGCCGGCCAGCATGAGCCCGGTGGCCAGCACCAGGCCCGGCAGCACGGCCGGCGGCAGCACCGGGGCGTCCAGCCCGATGGTGGCCGGGTCGGGACCGGCGTGGCCGGGAATCTTCCACACCACCAGCCCGACCGCGATCCCGGTCGCGACGAGCATGACGAACATCCACAGCACGCTGGAGCGGCCCACGCCGAGCGCGTCCGGCAGCGGCCCCCACAGCACGCGCTGGAGCCTCTCCGCCGCCGTGCTCACCCCGACGAGGACGAGACTCGCGGCCACGCCCACGAGGACGGCGGGCAGGATGAACGGCAGCAGAGCCCGTGCCGGCGCGGTCGGAGAGCTCGGGGATGCCTGCTGCGTCGTCTCCTGGGCCACGGGCTCACCATAAGCGGACGAAACGCGCACAACATCCGGAACCACAGCGTCCGGAACGGCTTCCGGCTTGCACCTCACGTGACGTGAGGCCTCAGCCTGGGGGCGTACCGACGACAAGGAGCGGAAAGTGAGCTACTCCGTGGGACAGGTCGCGGGGTTCGCCGGCGTCACGGTGCGGACCCTGCACCACTACGACGAGATCGGGCTGCTCGCGCCCAGCGAGCGCACGTACGCCGGCCACCGGCGCTACAGCGACACCGACCTCGACCGGCTCCAGCAGATCCTGTTCTACCGGGAGCTCGGCTTCCCGCTCGACGAGGTCGCGGCCCTGCTCGACGACCCGGACGCGGACCCGCGCACGCACCTGCGCCGCCAGCGCGACCTGCTGACCGCCCGGATCGAGAAGCTGCAGAAGATGGCCGCGGCCGTGGAGCACGCCTTGGAGGCACGCACGATGGGCATCAACCTGACGCCGGAGGAGCGGTTCGAGGTCTTCGGGGACAAGGACCCCGAGCAGTACGCCGAGGAGGCCGAGCAGCGCTGGGGCGGCACCGAGGCGTACGCCGAGTCCCAGCGCCGCGCCGCGACCTACACCAAGGAGGACTGGAAGCGCATCCAGGCCGAGGTCGACGACTGGGGCGAGCGGTACGCCGCCCTGGTCGCCGCCGGCGAGCAGCCGGCCGGCGAGGCGGCCATGGACCTGGCCGAGGAACACCGGCAGCACATCAGCCGGTACTACTTCGAGGTCCCGTACGAGATGCACCGCTGCTTCGCGGAGATGTACGTCTCCGACGAGCGCTTCAAGGCGTTCTACGACTCCATGCGCCCCGGTCTCGCCGAACACCTGCGCGACGCGATCCTCGCCAACGCGGACCGGCACACCCCGTCCTGACGTCCTGACGTGCTGGCGTCCCGGCGGCGTGTCCTCATGCCCGGGGCCGGGCCCGGGGCAGGACCCCGGGCCCGGGCACCACCCGGCGACGCGGTGGAACCCGGGGCGGTCCGCTCACGTTGATAGTTTTGTACGGCGCACGATCGACGTTCAGCCGCCGCAGCCGCCTTCACCTCTCAGGAGCCGGACCCGTTATGACACTCGCCCTCGGCCCGAGCTGGCTGGATCCCAACTATCTGCTCTCCACGTACAGCATCTGGGGTCTGCTGCTCATCGTCTTCGCCGAGTCCGGCCTGCTCATCGGCTTCTTCCTGCCGGGTGACTCGCTGCTGTTCACCTGCGGTCTGCTGATCACGTCGGACCAGCTCGACTTCCCGCTGTGGGGCGCGATCGCCCTCATCTGCCTCGCCGCCGTCCTCGGCGACCAGGCGGGCTACATGTTCGGCAAGAAGGTCGGCCCGTCCCTGTTCAACCGACCGGACTCCCGCCTGTTCAAGCAGGAGAACGTCGCCAAGGCGCACGAGTTCTTCGAGAAGTACGGCCCGAAGTCCCTGGTCCTGGCCCGCTTCGTGCCGATCGTGCGCACGTTCACGCCGATCATCGCGGGCGTCAGCGGCATGAAGTACCGCTCGTTCCTGATCTTCAACGTCATCGGCGGCGTCCTGTGGGGCGCGGGCGTCACCCTGCTCGGCTCCTGGCTCGGCAACATCGACTTCGTCAAGAAGAACATCGAGGCGATCCTGATCCTGATCGTCCTCGTCTCGGTCATCCCGATCGCGATCGAGTACCTGCGGGCGCGCGGCAAGAACAAGAAGGCGGCACAGACCCGCCCCGAGCCCCCGTTGCAGCCGGCCCACCAGCAGCCGCAGTACCAGCACCCCCCGGTCATGGACGACGCCACGACCCGCCTGCGGCGCATCGAGCCCGAGCAGCCGTACCCCCCGCAGTACGAGCAGCCGTACCAGCAGCCCCAGCAGCCTCAACCCCAGCAGCAGGACTGGAACCAGGGCTACGACAGCCAGGCCTACGACGGCCAGGGCTACGACAACCAGGGCTACGACGAGCAGTACTACGGCCGGCAGCAGTACCCGCAGCAGCAGTACGACCCGAACCAGTACCCGTACGACCACCGCAACCACTGACCGCGGCGGGGCGCGGGGACGGAGAGACTCAGAACCCGCGCGTCCGCTTGGCGGCCCGGCGCTTCCCGGCGGAGCCGATCCGCAGGAACAGCCGGAAGACCTCCGACCCCAGGTTCACCCCGATCGCGATGGCCATTGCCAGCGACGCGGCCTTGGCCAGCGACACCAGCCCCTTGTCCACCTGGTTCTGCGCCATGGACAGCAGCCCGAAGTACGTCGCCGAACCGGGCAGCAGCGGCCCGATCGCCGCCGTCGTGTACGGCAGCGCCGAGGCGAACCGGTACCGGGACAGCAGCTGCCCGAACAGCCCCACGAGGCCCGCCGCCACGGCCGTGGAGGCCACCGGCGAGATGTCGCCCGCATAGTGCATCGCGCCGTACACGGACCAGGCCACCCCCCCGTTGAGGGTCACCCAGAGCACGGTGGACCGTTCCTGCTGGAGCAGGACCGCGAAGGTCAGCGACAGCAGCATCGAGGCCGCGATCTGGATCAGCGGCCGTTCGGAGATGCCCAGCTGGGCGTCCGGATTCAGCTTGCCGCCGATCTTCACGCCGAAGTACAGGACGGTCAGCACCCCGGTGACGATCCCGACGAAGAAGTACATGACCTCCAGCAGCCGGGCCGACGCGGTGATGTAGAAGCCCGTCAGCCCGTCCTGCACCCCCGCCACCAGCGCCCGTCCGGGCAGCAGCGCGAACAGCCCACCGGTGATCACCGCCGACGCCTTCACGTCCACGTGCGCCAGCGTCAGCGCCACCCCGATCGCGGCGGGCGGCATCGCGGCCACCGTGAACTGGTAGAACTCCGGCAGCCCGCGCCCCGCGCACAGCCACGCCAGCCGGTCGCCGAGCATCGCGCCGACGGCCGCCGCCAGGAACACGATCGGGTCACCGCCGACCAGCACGGAAGCCGCACCGGCCAGCAGCCCGCTCGCCAGGGTCAGCGCCCAGCCGGGGTACGGGTGCCGGTTGCGGCGGATCTCCGCCAGGCGCCGGTAGGCCTCCTCCAGGGAGACATGGGTCTCCGGGTCGGTCAGGTCGTCCACCAGCCGGAAGACGGCCGCCAGCCGCGTGTAGTCGGTGCCGCGCCGCCGTACCGTCCGGGACGCCGTCACCGGGTCCTCCACCAGGGACGGCTGGTGCGAGATGGACAGCAGCGTGAAGGTGACGTTCGGCTCGCACCGGTCCAGGCCGTAGGACCGGCACACCGCGAACATCGCGGCCTCCACGTCCTCGGCGCCCTCACCGCCGGCCAGCAGCAGCTCCCCGATGCGCAGGGTCAGGTCCAGCACACGCGGGACGGCCGGACCGCCCTCCTCCACCCGCTGCACCGGCTCCGGCGCCGGCCGCTCGGCCACCGGCATGCGCAGCATCGTGCGCATCCGGTCCTGCCAGGGCGCGTCCTTGACCAGGCTGACCAGCGGCACCCCGGTGGCCGGGGTGAACTCGGCCGGCGCGGTCTTCGCGCTGTAGGTGCTCGGCGTGCCGAACGCCGAACCCTCCGGCTCGGCACTCGGCGGCTGCGGCGTCTGAAGCCCCTCCGGCACGGCGAACTCGGAGGTCGTCTCCGACTCGCTGCCCCTGGGCACGTCGAGGCCCTCGGGAATGGCGAACTCGGACGTGATCTCCGGGTCGTACCGCGCCTCGTCCGACCGGGGCTTGCGGTCCTCCGCCTCCGTCACCTCGCACCGCTCCCTGAACCACACCTGCCGTAAGCATCAGTATGCGCACACGTACCCCGACCGGCCGCACGTGTGCCGACATGCGAAACGGGCCGCACGCGTGCGCGTGCGGCCCGTTCGCGCGAGAGGGGGCTCAGTGGCCGCCCTGCTCCTTGAAGCGCTTGTACGACCGCTCGATCTCCGCCTCGGCGTCCGTGCGGCCCACCCAGTTGGCGCCCTCGACCGACTTGCCGGGCTCCAGGTCCTTGTAGACCTCGAAGAAGTGCTGGATCTCCAGGCGGTCGAACTCCGACACGTGGTGGATGTCCCGCAGGTGCTCCACGCGCGGGTCGGTGGCCGGGACGCACAGCAGCTTGTCGTCGCCGCCCGCCTCGTCGGTCATGCGGAACATGCCGATCGCGCGGCACCGGATGAGGCAGCCCGGGAAGGTCGGCTCGTCCAGGATGACCAGCGCGTCCAGCGGGTCGCCGTCCTCGCCGAGGGTGTTCTCGACGAAGCCGTAGTCGGTCGGGTAGGCGGTCGAGGTGAAGAGACGACGGTCCAGGCGGATCCGACCGGTCTCGTGGTCCACCTCGTACTTGTTCCGCGAACCCTTCGGGATCTCGATCGTGACGTCGAACTCCACCGGTGGCTCCTCCATGATCAGCACATAGTTCTGGTGGTTAAGTGTCCCTCACGCAGGTGTGTGATCGCGAAAGGGGCTGGTGGTCGTGCCAGAGCTGAGGCCTTGGCGAGCCGCGAGACCGCGCGTGGCGCGGATCGTGGCCGCCGTACGACCGGGTCTTGCGCGCGCCGTGACGGCCGCCCGGCCGCGGATCGCGCGGCTGACGGAGGCCGTGCGCGTCAGGCCTGTGCACCTCCCCCGTCCGCGGACCGTCAGGACCTGGCAGTACACCGCGGGCGCCGCCACCGCCGGCCTGGCACTGGCCGCCGGCGTGGTGACCGCGGCCGGTCCCTGGGACGCCAACGGTCAGCGTACGGCCGAGCGGGACCGCGCCGCCGCACTGGAGCGGTCAGGTGGCGCAGATCACGGCCGCTCCGGTACGGCCGCGAAGGCGCCCCGGCCCGCGCCGAGCGCCGCACCGGTGCTGACGGGCCTCGGCAGCGCCACGGGCGCCGTCGGCACCAAGGAGACCTCCCCGGACGCCAAGGCGCTCTCGGACGTCCTGACACCCCTCCTCGACGCGCCCGCGCTCGGCCGCAGCCACGCGGCGGCCGTCGTCGACGTGACGACCGGCGAACGCCTCTACGGCGCCGACTCCGGCAAGGCCCTCACCCCCGCCTCCACCACGAAGATCGCCACCGCCGTCGCCGCCCTGTCCGCCCTCGGCCCCGACCACCGCCTCACCACCCGGACCGCCCTCGAACCCGACACCCGGGAACTCGTCCTGGTCGGCGGCGGCGACCCCACCCTCACCGCGCACGCCCGGACCGGCGGCTGGGCCGGCCTGCGGACCCTGGCGGCGGACACCGCGAAGGCACTGGACGAGCGCGGCATCCACAAGATCACCCTTTCGTACGACACCACCCTGTTCACCGGCCCCGCCCTGCACCCCATCGGCGTCAACGACAACCTCGCCCCGATCAGCGCCCTGACCGTCGACGAGGGCCGCACCGACGCCTCCACCGCCGGCCCGGCGCCCCGCGTGGGCGACCCGGCGGCGGACGCGGCCGCCCGGTTCGCGGGCTTCCTGAAGGACGCCGGCATCACCACCACGGCCCCCGGCCCCTCCAAGGCCAGCACGCGCGCGGAGACCCTCGCCACCGTCTCCTCGCCGCCGCTGTCGCACCTGGTGGAGCGCATGCTGACCAACAGCGACAACGACATCGCGGAGGCCCTCGCCCGGCACACCGCCCTGGCGAGCGGCCAGCCCGCCGACTTCGGCGGCGGCGCGAAGGCCATCGCCATCCAGCTGCGCAAGCTCGGCCTGCCGATGGCCGGCGCCGCCTTCCACGACGGCAGCGGCCTGAACCGCGACGACCGGCTCACGGCCGACCTCCTCACCGCCCTCCTCGCCAAGGCGGGCGACCCCGGCCGTCCCGGCCTGCGCCCGGTCCTCACCGGCCTGCCCGTGGCCGGCTTCACGGGCACCCTGAGCAACCGCTACGCCGACGGCGCGTCCGGCCTCGTACGCGCCAAGACGGGCACCCTGACCGGCGTGAACACCCTCGCGGGCACGGTCGTCGACAAGGCCGGCCACCTCCTGGCCTTCGCCTTCCTGGCCGCGGACACGACGAACCCCCTGGACGCCCAGTCGGCCCTGGACAAGGCGGCGACAGCCCTGGCGGGCTGACCACCGGGACCCACCGCCCGCCGACACCGCCACGCCGCACCGGCCGTGCCTGCGGTACCGGCGGTGCCTGCCGCCCCCGCCGAGCCGCGCGGCCGGGGTGACCGGAATGCGCGGTCGGCCCTGTCTGCATCCACACGGCCTGCCCGAAATGGGGCCGCTCACGTACGGTTGACAACATGACTGGCTTCGGTGGCACCGCATCTCCCGGGATGGTCGACTGGAACCTCGCGGTGGCGACCGCGACCCGCCTCGTACGCCCCGGCCCCGACGTCAGCCGCGACGAGGCCAGGGCCGTCGTCGCGGAGCTGCGCCGGCACGCCAAGGCCTCGGAGGGGCACGTCCGGGGCTTCACTCGTATGGGCACCGAGGAGACCCACGACACCCCCGTCCTCGTCGTCGACCGCCCCGGCTGGGTCCGCGCCAACGTCGCCGGCTTCCGCGAGATCCTCAGGCCGCTCCTGGAGAAGATGCAGGAACGTCGCGGCAACAACCCGGGCAGCGCGGTCCTCGGCGCCGTCGGCGGCAAGGTCACCGGCGTCGAACTCGGCATGCTCCTGTCGTTCCTCTCCTCCCGCGTCCTCGGCCAGTACGAGACCTTCGCCCCCGCCGGCCGCGACCTCCCGGCCGGCGAGAACGGCGGCGGCCGGCTGCTGCTCGTCGCGCCCAACATCGTCCACGTGGAGCGGGAACTCGACGTCGAGCCGCACGACTTCCGCCTGTGGGTGTGCCTGCACGAGGAGACCCACCGCACGCAGTTCACCGCCGTGCCCTGGCTGCGGGACCACCTGGAGGGCGAAATCCAGTCGTTCTTGGCGGAGACCGACGTCGACCCGATGACCTTCCTGGAGCGCATCCGGGACGCGGCCCAGTCCCTGGTCGGCGGCCGTCCCGAGGGCGAGGAGGAGGACGGCGGACGCTCCTTCGTGGAGCTGGTGCAGACCCCCGCCCAGCGGGAGATCCTCGGCCGCCTCACCGCCGTCATGTCCCTGCTGGAGGGGCACGCCGACTACGTGATGGACGGCGTCGGTCCGAGCGTCGTGCCGACCGTCGCGGAGATCCGCGAGAAGTTCCAGCAGCGCCGGGCGAAGGGCGCCTCCCGCCTGGACATGGCCCTGCGCAAGCTGCTCGGCCTGGACGCCAAGCTGAGGCAGTACCGGGACGGCGAACGGTTCGTACGCGCCGTGGTCGAACAGGTCGGCGTCGACGGGTTCAACCGCGTCTGGACCTCGCCCAACACCCTTCCCACCAAGGCGGAGATCGCCAAACCGGCGGACTGGGTCGCGCGGGTGCACCGCAAGGCCGAGTCGTGAACGGCGCGGGGAGGTCGTGAAAGGAATCCGGCCGACGGCAGGCGAACGCCCCTCCAATCACCCGTCCGAGGGACCGTGGGCCATGCGTAGGCGTGCAATGCTCGGGGAACGGCCCGCTTCTGTCACCATCTACACACTCTGAGTGACCGTCCCGGGCTCACCCCCCGAAAACTTCATGAAGGGAACCGGACATGGGTCCCCATCCTGCGGTCGCGGCGATACGCCTGGCGGTTCGCCGCGTCCTCCACGACATCCTGAACGACCACCAGGCCCTCCCCGCGCACCCGGCCCCGCAGCCGGCCGGCGCGCGCCCGGACCGGACGGCCGAGCGGCCCCCCTCCCCGCTCGTCCTCGTCGCGTGCTCCGGCGGCGCCGACTCCATGGCCCTCGCCTCCGCCCTCGCCTTCGAGGCACCCAAGCTCGGCGTCCGGGCCGGCGGGGTCACCGTCGACCACGGCCTCCAGCCCGGCTCCGACCTCCGCGCCGACGAGGTCGTCCTGCGCCTGCGGGGACTCGGACTCGATCCGGTCGAGTCCGTCGCCGTCACCGTCGGCCGCGAGGGCGGCCCCGAAGCCGCCGCCCGCGACGCCCGCTACGCCGCCCTGGACGCCGCCGCCGAACGCCACGGCGCCGCCGCGGTCCTGCTCGGCCACACCCGGGACGACCAGGCCGAAACCGTCCTGCTGGGCCTCGCCCGCGGCTCCGGCATCCGCTCCCTGTCCGGCATGGCCGCGGTCTCGGGGGCCGGCGGCCGTTACCGGCGGCCCTTCCTGCAGCTCGACCGGCAGACCGCCCGCAAGGCCTGCATGGTCCAGTCGCTGCCCGTCTGGGACGACCCGCACAACGCCGACCCCGCCTACACCCGCTCCCGGCTCCGGCACGAGGGCCTGCCCGCCCTGGAGAAGGCCCTCGGCAAGGGCGTCGTCGAGGCGCTCGCCCGCACCGCCCAGCTCTCCCGCGACGACGCCGACGCCCTGGACGCCTGGGCCCGCCAGGCCGAGGCCTCCGTACGGGACGCCGCCGGCCTGCTGGAGTGCGCCAAGCTGTACGCCCTCCCGCCCGCCGTGCGCCGCCGGATCCTGCGCCGCGCCGCCATCGAGGCCGGTGCCCCGGCCGGTGCGCTGTTCGCCCGCCACATCGAGGAAGTCGACCGCCTGATCACCGGCTGGCGCGGCCAGGGAGCCATCAATCTCCCGGGCAGGGTCGTCGCCCAGCGGCAGGGTGGCAGACTGGTGATTCGGCAAGGCTGAATCCCGACCCTCCTGGAGCGACCCTCCGGCGGGCCGGGCAGCCGGAGGCCGTGCGTGCGGCCGGAGCCGGTGGCCGCGCTCGCGGCCGTAAGTGCGGGACGACCGAAAGTGATGCGGGTGGACGCGAAAGACATGGGTGCCGACCTCCAGCAGGTGCTCATCACCAAGGAAGAGATCGACGCGAAGCTGGCCGAGCTGGCCGCGAAGATCGACGCGGAGTACGCGGGCAAGGACCTGCTCATCGTCGGCGTCCTCAAGGGCGCGGTGATGGTCATGGCGGACCTGGCCCGGGCGCTGTCCACCCCCGTCACCATGGACTGGATGGCCGTGTCCTCGTACGGCGCGGGCACCCAGTCCTCCGGTGTCGTGCGGATCCTCAAGGACCTCGACACCGACATCAAGGGCCGGCACGTCCTGATCGTCGAGGACATCATCGACTCCGGCCTCACCCTGTCCTGGCTGATCAACAACCTCGGCTCCCGGGAGCCCGCCTCCCTGAAGGTGTGCACGCTGCTGCGCAAGCCGGACGCCGCGAAGGTCGCCATCGACGTGGAGTGGGTCGGCTTCGACATCCCGAACGAGTTCGTCGTGGGCTACGGCCTCGACTACGCCGAGAAGTACCGGAACCTGCCGTTCGTCGGTACGCTCGCGCCCCACGTCTACGGCGGCTGAGCCAGTCGGCCCAAGCCCGGTAGGACGATCGGGAACCCCGACGGGTTCCGCGCCGTTGAAGGATGCAGAGACGGGTTTCCCAGCCGTCGAAACGGCTCCGTGCGGCTTCGGGCAACAATGCTGGGGTACCGTCAGAAGAACTGTCTTATCAAACTCACTATGGCAGGAGGGACGGGGCGGCACCGCTCCGTATGGATGGACGTGAAGCGATACTTCCGTGGGCCGGTCATGTGGATCGTGCTGGCCGTCCTTGCCGTGGTCGTGTTGATGCAGGTCGTCGGCTCGTCCGGCGGCTACAAGACGGTGGACACCGGCCAGGTCGTGGCAGCGATCAACGACAACAGGGTCGAGTCGGCCAAGCTCACCACCGGTGACGAGCAGAGCATCAAGGTCACGCTCAAGGACGGTTTCAAGGTCGAGGGCAGCTCGAAGATCCAGGCGAGCTACATCGGCGACCAGGGCGTGACCATCGCCGGCACGCTGCAGACCAAGTACCAGGACAAGCAGATTCCGGACGGCTACACGGTCTCGCCGTCCAAGCAGAACCCGTTCGTCGGCGTCCTGCTCTCCCTGCTGCCCTTCGTTCTGATCGTGGTCGTCTTCCTGTTCCTGATGAATCAGATGCAGGGCGGCGGCTCCCGGGTCATGAACTTCGGCAAGTCCAAGGCGAAGCTCATCACCAAGGACACCCCGAAGACGACCTTCGCCGACGTCGCCGGCTGCGACGAGGCCGTCGAGGAGCTCCAGGAGATCAAGGAGTTCCTCCAGGAACCGGCGAAGTTCCAGGCCGTCGGCGCCAAGATCCCCAAGGGTGTGCTGCTCTACGGCCGCCCGGGTACCGGCAAGACCCTGCTCGCGCGCGCCGTCGCCGGCGAGGCGGGCGTCCCCTTCTACTCGATCTCCGGCTCGGACTTCGTGGAGATGTTCGTCGGTGTCGGTGCCTCCCGGGTCCGTGACCTGTTCGAGCAGGCCAAGGCGAACGCCCCGGCGATCGTCTTCGTGGACGAGATCGACGCGGTCGGCCGTCACCGCGGCGCCGGTCTCGGCGGCGGTCACGACGAGCGCGAGCAGACCCT
This sequence comes from Streptomyces sp. NPDC004658, assembly GCF_040609555.1. Classification (NCBI taxonomy): domain Bacteria; kingdom Bacillati; phylum Actinomycetota; class Actinomycetes; order Kitasatosporales; family Streptomycetaceae; genus Streptomyces; species Streptomyces sp. NPDC004658. Next base: position 4,397 of record NZ_JBEXKG010000003.1, on the reverse strand, counting down.
GAACCAGCTGCTCGTCGAGATGGACGGCTTCGACGTCAAGGGCGGTGTGATCCTGATCGCCGCCACGAACCGCCCGGACATCCTCGACCCGGCGCTGCTGCGCCCCGGCCGCTTCGACCGGCAGATCGCGGTCGACCCGCCGGACCTGCAGGGCCGCCTGGAGATCCTCAAGGTCCATCAGAAGGGCAAGCCGGTCGCGCCCGACGTCGACCTGTCCGCCGTGGCCCGCCGCACCCCGGGCATGACCGGTGCCGACCTCGCCAACGTGCTGAACGAGGCCGCGCTGCTCACCGCCCGCGGCGACCAGAAGCTGATCGACAACAAGGCGCTGGACGAGGCGATCGACCGCGTGGTCGCGGGCCCGCAGAAGCGGACCCGGATCATGTCGGACAAGGAGAAGAAGATCACCGCGTACCACGAGGGCGGTCACGCCCTGGTCGCGGCGGCCTCGCCGAACTCCGACCCGGTCCACAAGATCACGATCCTGTCCCGTGGCCGTGCCCTCGGTTACACGATGGTGCTGCCGGACGAGGACAAGTACTCGACCACGCGCAACGAGATGCTCGACCAGCTCGCCTACATGCTGGGCGGCCGGGCGGCCGAGGAACTGGTCTTCCACGACCCGACCACGGGCGCCGCGAACGACATCGAGAAGGCCACCAACCTGGCCCGCGCGATGGTCACCCAGTACGGCATGACCGAGCGCCTCGGCGCGATCAAGTTCGGAGGCGACAACTCCGAGCCGTTCCTGGGGCGTGAGATGGCTCACCAGCGCGACTACTCGGAAGAGGTCGCCGCACTGGTGGACGAAGAGGTCAAGAAGCTCATCGAGACCGCGCACAACGAGGCCTGGGAGATCCTGGTCGAGAACCGCGACGTGCTCGACAACCTCGTCCTCCAGCTGCTGGAGAAGGAGACCCTGGGCAAGGAGGAGATCGCCGAGATCTTCGCCCCGGTCGTCAAGCGCCCGCCGCGGCCCGCCTGGACCGGCTCCTCCCGCCGTACCCCGTCCACCCGCCCGCCGGTGCTCTCCCCGAAGGAGCTGGCGCTGACCAACGGTGCGAACGGCGCGACGGCGGCGATCAGCACGGCGAAGTCCACCGCCGCGGAGTCCGCCCCGGTGACGGAGCAGACCCCGGAGGACCGCTCCGAGAGCTGACCCCCTTCCGGCCGTGAGGGCCGGAATGGATGCCGCGTCCCCCAGGTTCTAGCCTGGGGGCGCGGCATTTCGCATGTCCGCGGACGGAACGCGAGGCACACCCGCGTGCAAGGCACAGGAACGAGGAACCAGATGACCGACCCGGTGACGCTGGACGGCGAGGGGCCCATCGGCGAGTTCGACGAGAAGCGCGCCGAGAACGCCGTACGGGAGCTGCTGATCGCGGTCGGCGAGGACCCGGACCGCGAGGGCCTGCGGGAGACACCGGCCCGGGTCGCGCGTGCCTACAAGGAGATCTTCGCCGGTCTGTGGCAGCAGCCGGAGGACGTCCTGACGACGACGTTCGACCTGGGGCACGACGAGATGGTCCTGGTGAAGGACATCGAGGTCTACTCGACCTGCGAGCATCATCTGGTGCCGTTCCGGGGCGTCGCCCACGTCGGCTACATCCCGTCCGAGACCGGCAAGATCACCGGCCTGTCCAAGCTGGCCCGCCTGGTGGACGTCTACGCCCGCCGGCCGCAGGTGCAGGAACGTCTCACCACGCAGATCGCGGACTCCCTGATGGAGATCCTGGAGCCGCGGGGCGTCATCGTGGTCGTCGAGTGCGAGCACATGTGCATGTCCATGCGCGGTATCCGCAAGCCGGGCGCGAAGACCATAACGTCCGCCGTGCGCGGTCAGCTGCGGGACGCCGCCACCCGCAACGAGGCGATGAGCCTCATCATGGCGCGCTGAACGAGCCGCTGACGAGCCGCTGAGCGCGCCGGGCGGGGCCCGGCGGTCAGGCCACCGGCTCCGCGCCCGTGTGGTCCTGGTCGTCGTCCTCGGGGAGCTTGCAGACCCGCTCCAGGAAGATGGCGGCGGCTATCACGGCGAGGCCGGTCAGGACCGAGAAACCGGCGTAGATCGCCTGGTCGCGGCGGGCCGGGATGTCCAGCAGCTCCAGCAGGAAGACGCCCGTGCCGCCGTACATGCCGGCGACCAGCGCGGCCACCAGGGCGCTGGCCTGGCCGAAGACGACCGCCCGGGCGGCCATCAGCGGGTCGACGCCCTTCGCGCCGGGCCGGCGCTCGCGCTGGGCCCGGAGACGGGCGCGCAGCGACAGCGCCGTCGAGAGCAGCACCACCGCGATCAGCGCGAGGACGACGGGGGCGGCCAGGGGGACGCTGGGAAGGGTCCCGATCGAGTTCCAGAGGCGGGCGCCCGCCCAGGACAGGATGCCGGCCATGACGAACACGCCCGCCAGCACCCTGATGCGCAGCTCTCTCACGGTGTCCCTTCAGTTCCCCCGGACCATCCCGGACGGTGGTCGTGTTGGTCTTGACCCGTCTCGACCTTAACGACTACTCGGGCAGCCGGAGTTCCAGGTCCGCGCGGGGCGCGACACCCTCACGGGTGACGGCGGACAGCAGGTCGGCCACCGTGCCGCGGCCGGGGAGCTGCGCCTGCGGGTCGACGTCGTGCCAGGGCGCGAGCACGAAGGCGCGCTCGTGGGCGCGCGGGTGGGGGAGGGTGAGCCGCGGGTCGTCCGAGGTGACGCCGGCGTAGGCGACGATGTCGACGTCGAGCGTGCGCGGGCCCCAGCGCTCGTCACGGACGCGGTGGAAGGCCTCCTCGACGGCGTGCGCCCGCTCCAGCAGGGACGACGGGGGCAGGGTCGTCTTGAGGACCACGACCGCGTTGAAGTACGACGGCTGGCTGCCGGGCTCCACGCCCCACGGCTCGGTCTCGTACACCGGGGAGACGGCCTTGACCCGGACACCCGGGGTGTCCTCCAGGGCGTCGACGGCCCCCTGGAGGGTCTCCAGGCGGTTGCCCAGGTTGGAGCCGATGGAGAGCACGGCCCACTTGGGGTTGCTCAGCGTCGTGTCGGCGGCGTCGACCTGCTCGACGACCGAGGCGGGCACCGGCTGGACGGTCGGGTCGCTGTGACCCTGGTGGAACGGGCGGGTCATACTCGGCTCCGGGTGATGGTGACGGTCACGTCGTCGAACGGGACGGTGATCGGGGCGTCCGGCTTGTGGACGCAGACCTCGACCTCCTCGACCCCTTCGTGCTTCAGGCAGGTCCGGGCGATCCGTTCGGCGAGGGTCTCGATGAGGTTCACCGGCTCGCCCTCGACCACGGCCACGACCTCCTCGGCCACGATGCCGTAGTGCACGGTCTTCGTCAGGTCGTCGTCGGCCGCGGCCGGCCGGGTGTCCAGGCCGAGGACGAGGTCCACGATGAAGGTCTGGCCCTCCTCGCGCTCCTTGGGGAACACACCGTGGTGCCCGCGGGCCTTGAGGCCGCGCAGCGCGACACGATCCACGCGAATCACTCCTGCAATCGTCGGGAACGACCGGCCCGTGTCGCGTGCGGGCGGCACACCGGCCTCAGACGAATCTACCTGCGAGCTCTGACAGAGCCGGGCCACCGGGGCGTGGGCACGGGCCGGTGCCCGGAGGGTTCACCGGCCGTTTCCCCTGGGGAACCCGGCCCTGTCATGGGCTGGTAGCCGCTCCTACCCCGGGGTAGGTGATTCCAACCACTTCTCCGGGTCAGGCCAGGGGCTCGTCGTCGGGGTTCACGCCGTTGGCGTGGGTGTCGTCGTCGTCCTCGTCCGTCTCGGCCAGCACGGGGGAGGCGTGGTGCGACCAGAGCTTCCAGCCCGAGGGGGTGCGCCGGAACACGTTGGTGGCGACGACGAGCTGGCCGACGAGCGGGCCCAGTTCCGCGCCCTCCTCGGGCGCGGGACCGCCGCTGAGGATGTTCTCCGTGCAGGTCACGAGCGCGGTGTCGCCGGTCACGGAGACGTGCACATCGGTGAGGAAGAACTGGATGTAGTCGGTGTTGGCCATGATCAGCGCGTACGACCTGAGGACCTCGCCGCGGCCGGTGAGCACCGGCCAGCCGGGGTGGACGCAGGAGATGACGCCGCTGTCCGCGGGGTCGTGGTAGGTCTCGTCGACGCCCAGGTCGGCGGGGGTCAGCCAGAGGGAGGAGACCTCCTCGAAGTCCCCGCGTTCGAGTGCCTCGTAGAAGGCGGTGTTGGCGGCCTCCACCTGCTCGACGTCCGTGTGGGGGGCGCTCACCGCTCTCCTTCCGAGCCGCGCTCGCCGTCGGTGCCGGGCGCGCTCGCCGCGCCGCGCGCCTCCTCCACGGCCCGTGCCACCCGGACCGCGTCCGCCGTGGCGCGTACCTCGTGCACGCGCACCGCCCACGCGCCGGCGTGCGCGGCGAGCGCGGAGACGGG